>JAETTR010000221.1 GCA_021768985.1 Bacillota bacterium | reverse complement strand
CCATGCCGGGATGCTCCTGCTCGTAGTCGTACGCGGCGCGCTTCTGTTTGTCGGACAAAACCTCGTTCGCTTCGTTGATTTCCTTAAACTTCTCCGCCGCGAGCTTGTCGTTGGGGTGAAGATCTGGGTGGTACTGTTTGACGAGCTTTTTGTACGCCGCCTTGATCTCGTCCTCCGAAGCCGTCTTGCTCACGCCGAGAACTTCGTAATAATTCTTTTTATCTGCCATGACTCGTGCCCTTTTACTTTGCTTCTTTTACCGCGCAAGGCGCGCGGAATCAATCGAGAACCCCGAAAAAATCCGCGCGCCGAGGAAAAGCCCCTTTCCGCTCACGAGCTTACCCGCAACGACTTGCGGAAAAAGCCGTGAATTTATTTACTGATGAAACTCTTCGTCGCCCGCGTTCGGAGCGCCGTCCGCGCCGGGCGCGCCCGCGCCGCCCTGCTGATACATCTTCGCGATTACGGGCTGAATCTTGCTCGTAAGCTCCTCGAACGCCTTGTTAAATTTCTCCTCGTCGTCCGCTTCGAGCTCCTTCTTCGCCTCGTCTACGGCGGATTGCAGGGTCGCTTTGTCCTCGTCGGAGAGCTTGTCGTTCCCCTCTTTCAGGGTCTGCTCCACCGAGAAGATGAGCCCGTCGAGCTTGTTGCGCGCTTCCACCTTGCTCTTGCGCTTCTTGTCCTCTTCGGCGTACTGCTCGGCGTCCTTGACCGCCTTGTTGATCTCGTCCTCCGAAAGGTTGGTGGAGGAGGTGATCGTGATATCCGTGCTCTTGCCCGTGCCGAGGTCCTTCGCCTCTACGTGCACGATGCCGTTCGCGTCCACGTCGAAGGTGACTTCGATCTGCGGAATGCCGCGAGGAGCGGGCGCAATGCCCGTGAGCATGAATCTGCCCATCGTCTTGTTGTCGCGGCAGAATTCGCGTTCGCCCTGCAAAATGTGGATTTCCACGCTCGTCTGGTTATCCGCCGCCGTGGAGAACACCTGACTCTTCTTGACGGGAATCGTGGTGTTTCTGTCGATCAGACGGGTGAACACGCCGCCCAGCGTTTCAATGCCGAGGGAGAGGGGCATGACGTCGAGCAGGAGCACGTCCTTCACCTCGCCCGTCAGAACGCCGCCCTGAATCGCCGCGCCGATCGCGACGCATTCGTCGGGGTTGATGCCCTTGAAGGGCTCTTTGCCCGTCATTTCCTTTACCTTCGCGACGACCGCGGGCACGCGGGTGGAACCGCCTACCATAATGACCTTGTCGATGTCGCTGTAAGAAAGACCCGCGTCCTTCATGGCGAGGCGCATGGGCTCCGCCGTCTTTTCGATGAGATCCGCGATCAGCGCTTCGAACTTCTGGCGGGTGATTTCGAGCTCGAGGTGCGCGGGACCAGCTTCCGTCATGGAGATGAACGGAAGGGAAACCGAGGTGGAGTTCATGCCCGAAAGCTCGATCTTCGCCTTCTCCGCCGCCTCTTTCAGACGCTGCATCGCCATCTTATCCTTCGAAAGGTCCACGCCGTGGCTCTTTTTGAACTCTTCGACCATGTAGTCCATCAAACGCTTGTCGAAGTCGTCGCCGCCGAGCATGTTGTTGCCGTTGGTCGCGAGCACTTCGAACACGCCGTCCGAAATTTCAAGAATGGAAACGTCGAACGTGCCGCCGCCGAGGTCGTAAATCATGACCTTGCTGTTTTCCTTCTCTTTGTCGAGCCCGTAGGAAAGCGCCGCCGCCGTGGGCTCGTTGATGATACGCAATACGTTCAGACCCGCGATCTTACCCGCGTCCTTGGTCGCCTGACGCTGCGCGTCGGTAAAGTATGCGGGGCAGGTGATCACGGCGTCCGTTACCTTCGTGCCGAGATAAGCCTCCGCGTCCGCTTTCAGTTTGGAAAGCACCATTGCGGAAATTTCCTGCGGGGAATAGCTCTTGTCGTCGATTTTCACTTTGTAGTCCGACCCCATCTGACGCTTGATGGAGATGACCGTCTTGTCGGGATTGGCGACCGCCTGACGCTTTGCCACCTGACCGACGACGCGGCTTCCGTCCTTCTGGAACGCCACGACCGAAGGGGTCGTACGCGCGCCTTCCGCGTTCGCAATGACGACGGGCTCGCCGCCTTCCATAACCGCTACGCACGAATTCGTCGTGCCCAAATCGATACCGATTACCTTTGACATAATATTTTCTCTCCTTTTCACGAATAATTTATTATTTTGTAACGGAAACCTGCGCGAAACGCAACACCTTTCCGTTCTGTTCGTATCCCTTGCGGAACACCTGCTTTACGATTCCGCTCTCCTCTCCCTCCGCGGGATCGACGGCGAACACCGCCTCGCACTTTTCGGGATCGAATTCCTCGCCGAGCGGACAGATCGTTTCGATCTTCTCCTCTTCGAGCAGCTTCTCGAACGCCTTTACGATCATCTGAATCCCCTGCTTGGTCTTTTCCTCCGCACAACTGTTCAGCGCGAGCTCGAGATTGTCGGCGATCGGGAAGAGTCCCTTCACGACGTCCGCTCTGCCTTCGGCGTACGCCTGCGAACGGGTCGCCGCCGTGCGCTTGCGGTAATTTTCGTATTCCGCGGTCACCGCGTACCACTTCCGCTTATAGTCCTCCGCTTCCCGTTTCAGCGCCTCGGTTTCCCCCTCGGCAACCTCCGCTTCCGTCGTCGCTTCCGCGTTTTCCGTTTCGGGAAGGACTTCTTCCGCTTCTTCGGGCTTCTTTTTCTTGTCCTGATTCACTTTCCAACCGCCGTAATATTTTTTAATCACT
>JAETTR010000220.1 GCA_021768985.1 Bacillota bacterium | reverse complement strand
ATGAAAGGTAAAAAATTAACTTATATCTCGGTCGGGCTTGCGTCCATTTTATCTCTCGGCGCGTTAGCCGCATGCGGCGGAGGCGGACAGGGTGATAATCTCGGCAGCAAGGAAATCGGCGACCGCACGCAAATCAGCTTTTACTGCGATACGAACGATACTTCCGAAAAGGCATGGCTCGATCTGATCGCAGCTTATAACGACGGTGTTGGCTATGAAAAGGACAACGTTTACGTTACTGCGAAAATGCAGAGGGGCGCTTCGTCGCCTTCGGCAAACTATTTCACGAAAAGCGGCAGATATGCTTTCAACGTGATGTCGATGAACGACTCGCAGGATTCGTTCCAGACGCTTGCCATCAAGCGCGACGCAAGAAAGGCACCCGACGGATATTTCCTCGATTTAACGGAATATGCCGCAAAGGACGAGGACTTCCAAAATAACACGATTTCGGAGAGCACGCTCAACTGGTGGCGCATGACTTACAACAAGGACGCCAAGCAGGGCGCGGGCAAGGAAAAGCATGTTGTCGGCGCGGGGCAGAAACTGTTAGGCGTTCCCTACGGCACGAACGCGCACTTCAACTGGTATAACAGAACGCTCTTCGAGGCACAGGGGATCAATCTGATTTCCGTTCCCGAAGAGGAGTTGGACGCATACAACACGGAACACGGCTCTCATATCATGCCGCACGGCTACGCGGAATATAAGGAAGCGCCTTTCACCGGTGCAAATTCGTCTACAACGCTCGACGGCAGAACGGTCTATAAGGTTTTTAACGACTGCATCGGCATGAACTGGGAAGAGCAGCGCTATCTCCTCAAATATTTTACCAAGGACTACAACTCGAAATCGACCTCCACTTACGGTTTCTGTTCGGAGTACTGGTTCAATTACGGTTGGTCGGTCGGCGGCGACGTCATGGGCTTCGACGGTACGTCATACGATTTCACGCTGATGGACAGATCGGCGAACTATATCGTTACCAGGGACAACACGACGGTGGGCGATTCGGTTTACAAGGCGGGCGAGATCGTGCGCTACGAGGACAAGAAAAAGCAGGCGGGCATCGAAAGCATGGACGGCGTATATGCAATCGATTCCACCTACAATGCCGTAAAGGAATATCTCTCCATGAACATCGCAAGGGATAAGACGGTAGACGTCGTCGGCGATACGACCTACAAGGGCTACGGCGTTGCCACGCCCGAAACGGGTTCGGCGGATAACTATTTCAACACGCAACAGATTGCCATGACACAAGGTACGCCCGAAGGAATTCTCAATAAGCGAGGTAACGCAAGCGCCGACATCTGCATGCCTCAAACGTACCGCGAATACGAGGGCGGCAGTACTTATCAGAAGGACGGCGCAGCGGGCTTTGAAAACGAATACTTAAAAGTCATCGGCGAAACGTACGATTCAAAAACTTACACGGGCGAACTGAAAGTGGTAAACGGCACGAAGATCATCGGCAACAGCACCTCGGCGAGCATTTCGCAGGGACTCGTCATTCCCGCGTGCTCCGATCCCGAAAAGTATCAGGCGGCTTGGGATTTCATCAGCTGGGTGGCGACCGAAGGACAGAAGTATATCGCCTACACGAATACGCTCGCGCCCGTGGCTGCCGATACGCTGTTCGGCGCGGACTATGCAAAGAACGAGAACATTGCGCACGGTAAGAATTTCTATGCCGTCGCCAAGACTGCCGTAAACGCAGGCAGAGGCGACTGGGGATATTTTGAAAACGGCGAATGGGTAACTGCCTGGGCGAACGATTTCAACGGAAATGTGCGCAGAGGAAACAAGACGATGAGCGCGTTTGTAAAAGACAATACCGACGCCGCCAAAAAGGCGTTGGATAATATGTATTGCGTCATTAAGGGGATCCGCTGATGAAAGAGCGGGTTCTTACCGAGGCATCTGCGCCGCAGAATGCGGTGTCCGACACACCCGAAAGGGGCAAACCGAAACGGAAAAAATGGAAGCCCGTGCACTGGATGTGCTTCGGGATCGCGCTCATTCCCATTGTTTCCTTCTTTATCTTTAGCGGTATGCCCGTCGTGCTGTCGTTTATTTCCATGTTCACGAATATGGACGACAATATGCTCGACACGATGGAGTGGAACAACTTTGCGAATTTCGCGGGCGTGTTCACGGATAAACGTTTCTGGAAATCATGGGGCACCACGCTGTGGCTCGGCAGCGCGCAGTTCGTAACGCTTGCAATCGCGCTCGTCATTGCGGTTTTGCTCGAAAAAAAGACAAAGGGCGCAAAGGCGATGCAGGTCTTTTTCTTCGTGCCATATATTTGCTCTTCGGTTGCCGTAGCAATCATGTGGTCGTGGATCTTCCACGGCGACAAGCTCGGCGTTTTAAATTCGCTGTTCGGCTCGAATATCAATTGGCTGAACGACTACGATCACCCTTACAGGTTAGTCTGGTGCGTCTATATCACGATTCTATGGGCCGCGCCCGCTTACGGCATCGTCATGTCCAAAGCCGCGCTGAAAAACATTAGCCCGTCTTTGTATGAAGCGGCAGATCTGGACGGCGCAAACGGGTTCCAAAAATTCTGGTATATCACGCTACCCGGTATCAAGTCGGTTACGCTCTTCCTGCTGTTGTCGGGAATAACGCAGGCGCTCGGCGTGTTTGATTCCGTGCTCATCCTTGCTCCCGTACAGTGGACGGGTGTCGCGGGACCGAACGACGTGGGACTTACGGTCAACTACTACATATACCTGAAAGGCGTATCGAGAGGCGAAATGGAGTACGCGGCTGTGATG
>JAETTR010000219.1 GCA_021768985.1 Bacillota bacterium | reverse complement strand
GTCTGGAATTGTTCGCGTATTATTGCTATACGCTGATGGCGGTCGTCATCACGCTGTTTGCGGAAGATACCCTCGGGCACGTTCCGCTCGCCTGTTGTTTTATGTTTACGTTCTCCGCGCGGAACAGCGCGCGGAATAACGAGGTGACGATTTTCGACGATCAGTCCGCCTTTCTGCAAATCGTCGTGCTCGGCAGTATTTGTTTCATCGCGGGCTTTGCCCGTCTGATGAAGAGCGCGGTCTGCGGCAAGAGCTATCGGTTTCCCGCGCTGACGGCGGGGTTCGCCGTGCTCGGGTTTTCCTATCTGTTCGGCGGAATGTTCAGCCCCTATTTCGGAATTCCCACGTTCATGTTCGGGCTGCTCCAGGTGCTGTTTATCTGCGTGCTCTATTTTTATTTCCGCAACACGGTGAAATGGGAAAAGACCCCGCGGGAATATCTGATCACGCTGCTCTTCATTCTCGGCGTCGGAATCGCCTGTCAGTCGATCAGCATGTACTTCAACGAAGGGGTGTTTACCGAATGCGGCGTAAACCGCGGTTACCTGTACGTCGGATGGGGGAGTTATAATCTCGTCGGCGTGGTGATGGCGATTTGTATGCCCGCGCCCTTTTATTTTGCGGTAACGCGTCGGAACGGTTGGGCGTATTCGATCGTCGGCACGGTGTATTGGCTCTTTTTGCTCATTATTCAGAGCCGCGGCGCGATTGTCGCGGGAACGGTCGTGTACGCGATTTGTGCGCTCTATACGCTGATAAAAGCCAAGGGGCGGGCGCGGCTCGAGCACGCAATCGTCTTTGTCTGTATGATAGTCGCGTTGATCGTCAGCATATTCCTGTTCCGGAAACCGCTTTCGAAGCTGTTCGCAAGCCTGCTTGAAATCGGAAAGGATTCCACGGGCAGATTTCCGTTGTATCGGGATGCGTGGAATAATTTCTGCAAATATCCCTTTTTCGGCGTCGGTTGGGGGGGCGGCGATTCGGAAACGTTGCCCTGGATCGAAGCGCCGTTCTGGTTATCCAGACCGTTCTACGCGCATAATACGTTTTTCCAGCTGATTTCTACGGGCGGGCTCATGATGCTTCTGGCATACGGGTTTCACCGCGCGCAGACGATCGCGCTGATTATGCGCAATCCTACGAAATCGAATTTGTTTTTGGGATTTTCGTTGTTGGCGTTGTTGCTGACGAGTATGTTCGATTATCATATTTTCAGTTATTGCACGATGATCGTTTATTCGGTGATTCTCTCGTTCTGCGAAACAAAGGAGCAACCGAAGAAAATTCAGGAGAAATAAAGACGGCGTTTCGAATTCCGCCTTTCCGCCGCAAGACATTTCGAGACATCACCCTCATCCGTCACGGCTTTGCCGTGCCACCTTCCCCCTTTTTAAGGGGGAAGACGAGAAAAAGGTTAGCGCCGCAAGACAAACCGCAATAAAAAACGACGGAAAAGTAAACCCCCTCGGAGCTCGCGCCTCGAGGGGATTTACTATATGATAAGGGGGAAAATTATGAGCGTTTTGATTGCGGATCGCGCTCTTTCGTGGATCGCTCACCGCTGTTTTGTAAGCTTATTATATTATAAACTCTGTAAAAATGCAAAATTTTCGACAGATTTTTTTAAAAATTTATTTTCTATGAATAATTATCAATCTGTGTTGAATTTTATCAAAGCTTTACTTAAAAGTAAAAGATAGTCACAAATCAGAGGAAGCGGCAGAGGAAACAGCCGAGCATGACGGAGGCAAAATTCGCGATCAGAGAAATGACGACGGGGCGGAAAAGTTTTTTGTTTTTGATCCCCGCAAAGTAGACCGCCGAAATATAGAAAACCGTTTCGCTCGATCCGTATGCCACGCAGGCGCACCGCGAAATATAGCCGTCCGCGCCGTACGTATTTAAAATTTCGGAAAGCAACGCGGTGGACCCGCTTCCCGAAAATGGCTTCAACAGTACGAGCTTGCTGATTTCGGGCGGGATTCCCAACGCGCGGAAGCAGGGCGCAAGCGCCGAGGTGAGGAATCCCGAAAGCCCGCTTTGTTCGAAGAGCTCGGAGAGCATGAGAATCGCCGCGAGATAGGGGAAGAGGGAGAGAACGAGAGGAACCGCTTCCTTGACGCCCTCGGTAAAGCTGTCGTATAGCTTGATCTTTTTGATCAGCGCGTAAAGAAACAGCGCGAGAAAGAGCAGGGGAATGATCAGGGATAAATATTTCATTTGCGCCTTCCCGTAAGAATGGTCAGCGTGACGCCGATCAACGTTGAAAACAGAGTCGCAATCAGGGTGGGCAGAAAGATATCGGCGGCGGAGGAGGAGCCCGCGGCGGTGCGGAGCGCGATTACCGTCGTGGGCAGGAGCTGCAAGCTCGTCGCGTTCAGTACGAACAGCATATCGGCGGCGTAGCGGTTGCCGTTTTCGTAAAATTTCTGCACCGCCTTCACGCCGAGCGGCGTGGGTGCGCCGGGAAGCCCCAGAAAATTGGCGGAAAGATTACAGCTTGCAAGATATACCGCGTCTTTGTCCCGGGAGCGGAAGAGCCGTTTTGCGAGCGGATACACCCCGTCGGCGAGCTTGCCCGCAAGTCCGCTCTTTTCCATCACTTTAAAAAATCCCAGCCACACGCAGTACGCGGCGAGCAGGGAAAGGGATAACAGCGCGGCTTTTTCCCCGCCCGCGAGCAGAGCGGCGAGGAACCCGTCGGGATTTAAAAATAAAAACAGGGCGGCGGAGATCAGAAAAACCGCCGCAAAAATACCGTTCACGGTTTATTGTACGAGCTCCCGTGCGGGAATAT
>JAETTR010000218.1 GCA_021768985.1 Bacillota bacterium | reverse complement strand
GAGCGGCTGAGCCGTTCCCTTTGGGTGTGTTCCTGTAAATCTGCGAGCAGGCTGCGTGGTGGTGGCTGCGGTCGCCGAATTACAATAATAACAACAATTTCTGCGCTGTGTGGTCGTCGGGCAGTAACAACAATAACAATGCTAACAATTCTGCCGCGCTCGCGCCGGATTTCGCACCTTCCCGAAAGGGAGGCGTGGTCATAAGTAGTAGCCTTGAGTGAATCAAAGACCGAAGCGAAAGGAGGGACACTTCCCGGATGAAAATCCAAAACAGCTGCATTTTTGCAAGTGGAGAGAAATCCCCATTCTGCTGACGACCGGACACGGACGCTCCTTGCATGGCGGGAGAGAGTGCATCACCCCGTTTCATGTGTCAGGTCAAAGCGGTTTAGACTGCACCCTACACCACAACCGTGCGGCAGGCGAATAATTATGACAAGTTACGAACGACACGAAGCAAGATACCAACGCAGAAAAGCGCAACGAGAGCAGCGCAAAACCGAACGTGCGAGAACGGTCGGCGGTTTAAGTCGCGTTTTTACGTTTAATGCGATGTTCAAAAACGGCAAGCGGTGCTGTAACGGAGTACGCTGGAAGAATAGCGTTCAGCGTTTCGAGTTGCACCTTTTCTCAGAAACGGCTAAAAGGCGACGTGAGCTGTTCGCACATAAGTGGACGCCCGGAACGTACGTCCACTTTCCAATTCATGAACGGGGTAAAGTGCGACCCATCAGCGCACCGAAGATACAGGATAGGCAAGTGCATAAGACATTGACGCGCGGTGCACTGATGCCCCTGTATCTTCCCGACATGATATACGAAAACGGAGCGAGCCTGCCGGATAAAGGCTTTCATTTCGGGATGCGGATGCTCGCTGACGATTTGCGCGAGCATTATAGACGCTATGGGCGCGAAGGCTGGGTCTTGCTTATGGATTACAAGCAATTCTTCCCTTCGGCATCCCACGCGGCTATTTTTGACCGTCACAAAAAGCTGTTACGGCATCCGAACATACGGGAAATAGCGGACAAGATAGTCCGAACCGTTCCGGGCGAATACGGACTGCCGCTCGGCGTAGAGGTCAGTCAAATGGAGATGGTAGGCTTGCCGTCCCCGGTTGATAACTTCATAAAATGCCAGCTCCACATTAAAGGCGCGAGCCATTATATGGACGATTATCCTATACTGATACCGCCGCACCGAGACCCGAAAGAAATACTGAACAAAATAGTCGAAAAGGCGGCAGAATACGGATTGACGGTGAATCTCGCCAAAACGCACATCTGCCCGCTTACAAAACCATTCAAATACTGCAAAGCAAAATTCAGATTGACGGAGACAGGGAAAGTCGTTATAAACGGTAACCGCAAAAGCGTTCCCCGCGCCCGTCATAAATTCAAAGCACTGAAGAGGATGTACGATAGCGGAGAAAGAACCTTCGAAGACGTGCGCACTTCGATACAGGGGTCGATTGCATATTTCGAGAATTACAACGACCACAATCGAGTGCTGAAATTGCGCCGGCTCGTTTATTCGCTTTTCGGGTTTAAGTTAGATAAACGCCATAACATCATCAAGGAGGACTACGACCAGTGCGATATGTACTTTTCAAACGCTTTCGAGGAATGGGCCTTTGCGGGAACGTAAATCTGCCATACGGGACGGTTTGCGAATCTGAAGGCGAGATAATAACGAAAGACGGGAATGCGCTCGTACTTGCAACAAGCGAGAACGCGCATCAATATTTCGCCAGAGACGACGACGGGTGCGGACTGGAACGCGGACGGCTTACGCAGGCGATACAAGCGAGTCTCCGTGCGCCGGCAAAACAAGAAAGCGCAGCTAATCGACAAAAACGGCAAGCCGCGTGGGAGAGGATATGGGGCGACCCGAAATTGCAACAATACAAGATGCGCGAACACGCCGACTACTGGCTGTGGAATCACGCATTTTTCAACGCCGATATCGAAACGCTGGAATACATTTTACAGGTCATAGGAGGTGGAACGTGTACAAAATAATTAAGAGCGACGGAACGGAGCTGGGCGTAACCGACTCCGTTTTATTTATCAAAGTCAGTCCCGAAGGAACGTATATCGAGGCGACCGAGGACGAGGCGGCAGGCGTGGCTTTTGAGGGGACGGCTTACAATCTGCCGGGACATTCCGAAATCGTCGATGCGGATACCGTCATACTTGCGCCCATTACGCTCGGAGAATACATCAAAGAGCAAAATGAGAAATGGGAGCGGATGCAGGCAGGCGTGGACTACCTCGCAATGATGTCCGGCGTTGATTTCGATGCCGAGCAGAGCGAGCGGAAAGAGGAGGTGGCTGAGTAATGGCAAGCGCAAAATTCGAGAAAGTCCGCGAATATTTCGAGAAAGGACTGTGGGCGAAAACGTGGGTAAAAAACGCGGTCGTAAAAGGCTGGATAACGGCTGAAGAGTACGAGACGATAACGGGGGAGTCTTATGAGTAACGAAGAATTAACCATCGAGAACATCTGCGCAGCTTGCGGAAAAGGCCCGTGCGAAACGCCGTGCGATAAGTGGTACGCATTACTGAGCGGAGAAAAAATAACGCCGGAGGATTTAGAGTCATGACGGCAACATTAATAACCTGCATCATTTCATGGGCGGTGTCGTTCTTTTTAGGCGGCCTCGCCTCTTTTATTATCGCCAAGTACAAAGGAATGCAGAAGCGCGAAAAAGCCTTGCAGGATGGCGTACAAAGCCTTCTGCGCAATCAACTGATTGAATACCACGACAAATACACACGCCGCGGTTATTGCCCCATTTAC
>JAETTR010000217.1 GCA_021768985.1 Bacillota bacterium | reverse complement strand
GGAGGGGGAAGGAAGATTTACCGTAACGGTTTCGGGCGGCGGCGCCTCGTTTGCGATGCGCGGCGATGCGGGGGAGTTCCGTCTGCCCAAGAGTTTGCGGGGGCGGGCGTTCGGATTGAAGATCGCCGCGGGAGATAAATATTTCCGTTTCGACGGGTTCGTGCTCGGCACGAGGAGGGAAAAGAGACTGTGACGATCGACATTATCGATTTGACGCAAGAGGAGTATTCCGATCTGAACGCCGTACAGCTCGCCATGGTGCGGACGGCGCAGACGAAAAAGGACGGAATTCTGGCGGAGGCGGACGAGCGTACGGACGAAGTGTTCCGTATGCTCGTGAGCAACAACGCGGTGCGTTCCTCCGCCTACGCGTACGAAAAGGAGCGGATCGCCGCCGAGGCGCAGAGCAAGGTGGAAACGGTGAAACAGGACCTGCTGTATCAGCTCGCTTACGAGGGATTGCAGTCGGACGGAAACGACAAGGGACCGTACCGCTATCCCGAAAATCCCAATTACAATCTCACGCCGTCGCAACGGTTTCTGGTGGTGCGCAATTATTATATGGAAATCGAAGAGGACCCGGGCGTGCGCTTGCAGGCGTACGCGATGGACACCCTCGCCCGCAGTTATCTCGGCGAGTATTACCAGACGCTTTACGAGCTGTTGGCTTCCTACGTATCCGAATGAACGGGGTATAATTTCGGACCGGCTGTTCCATATTAAGGATATGAAAAAGATTCGCACGAACCCGCTCGGAAAGACGAAGGAGGAGCGGGAGAGCTGTTTCCCCGAATCGGTCTGCGCCGAAATTCGGGAGGGGAGCCGCAAATGACGGGAAAATCGAAGGAAAACTACAACCGCAATTATATCAATTACGTTAATGCGTTCAATCCGCCCACGCAGCATTTCAAGACGTGCGGCAGAGCGTTTTTCGTGGGCGGGTTTATCTGCTGTATCGGGCAGTTTTTCCGTTATATGCTCGAATTCGCGGGCTTGCAGGGGGACGAGCTCGCGGGCACCGTTTCGGTGATTCTCATCTTTCTGGGAACGCTTCTGACGGGGTTCGGGGTGTACGACCGCATCGGGAAGAACGCGGGCGCGGGCAGCATCGTGCCGATCACGGGGTTCGCGAACTCCGTCGCTTCGCCCGCGATCGAGTTCAAAACGGAAGGGCTCGTATACGGCATGGCGGCGAAAATGTTCGTCGTTGCGGGTCCGATTATCGTGTTCGGCGTGAGCGCGGGCGCCGCGGTCGGGCTGATTTATTGGTTGTTGGCGTTGTGAATTTCCGCTTCGGTCGCTCCGCGGCGGAGAAATTTTGCGATTTTACTTGTAAAACGCGCGGAAACGTGGTACAATAAGAACAAGAACGAAACATAAGGAGCTCACTATGGCGAAGATTACGGCGGATACGCTGATTGCGGAATGTCTGGAACTCAACCCGAACGCGGCGGAAATTTTACTCGGCGCGGGAATGCACTGCTTCGGTTGTGCGCTTGCGCACGGCGAAACGGTTGCCGAGGCGGTTGCCGTTCACGGCGAAGATCTCGATTCTCTGCTCGCGAAATTGAACGAAGGAATCGAATAAGCGGATAGGAAAGGAGCCCGACGCGTGACGCGTCGGGCTTTTATCGTCCGAATTTTTTTCAACCGCTTGCTTTTTTGCCGCGGTCGTGATACAATAAACGGGAATCCGAAAGGATAAAAATCAATTTCCGGGGGGAAAGGAAAATGAGAAGCAAACGGATCGGCGTAAAAGCCGCGTTTGCGGCTGTGCTGACCGTGTCCGTTGCGTTCGGCGCGCTTACCGCCTGCGGGGAGGGAAGCATGGATCAGACGAAGATCGAAAACGAGCGGGCGACGGCGTTTACGGAGCTCGGCGCGGTGGAGGTAACCGACGCTTACTGCGTGAACGCCATGCAAATAGAGGCAGAGTACCTGTTGAAACTCGACGAGGACAAGCTGCTCTATTACTTTTACGTGAACGCGGGCTTGAAGCCCAAGGCGACTTCTTCATACGGCGGCGGCTGGGAGGGCGCGCTCATCGGCGGGCATACGCTCGGGCACTACCTGACAGCGATTTCGCAGGCGTACGCGAACGCGAATACCGCGGAGGCGGACAAACAGGAATTGCGCGCGCGCATTGCCTACATTGCGGAAGAATTGCAAGCCTGTCAGCAGAACGCCGTCAAAGCGGGCGCGGAAGCGGGCTTTATCTGGGGCGCGGCGCCGGCGAGCGCGAGCCGCGGCGACCCCGAAGCGCAGTTCGACTTCGTGGAAAAGAACCGCACGAACATTACGACGGAGGCGTGGGTGCCCTGGTACACCATGCACAAGATTATCGCGGGACTTCTGGACGCCGCGACGCTGGTGGGCAACGACACGGCGAAAGAAGTCGTCATCGCGCTCGGCGATTGGGTGTACAACCGCGTTTCCGCATGGAGCGCGGCGACGCAAAAGACGGTGCTCGGGATCGAGTACGGCGGCATGAACGACTGCATGTACAATCTCTACTTGCTCACGGGCGAGGAGAAGTACGCCGTCGCGGCGCACGCGTTCGACGAGGAAACGCTGTTCGAAAAGGTGCGGAGCGGCGCGCAGGATTATCTGAACGGCTTGCACGCGAATACGACGATCCCCAAGATCATCGGCGCGCTCAACCGCTACGCCGCGCTGAACGGTAAGACGGTGGGCGGCGAGACGGTGAACGCAGAGGCGTACCTGCAAACGGCGGAGGACTTCTGGGATTGCGTAATCGAGCGGCACACCTACGTGACGGGCGGCAACTCGGAGTGGGAGCACTTCGGTAAGGACGACGTGCTGAACCGCGAACG
>JAETTR010000216.1 GCA_021768985.1 Bacillota bacterium | reverse complement strand
ATCAATATCAACGACGGGATTGATTTTCAGACGCTCAACAGGCGCGTTCGGGATACGGGCGAACGGGAAATTTTAATCAACGGCTGTATCGGTCAGAGATACGTGGGGTCGGGAATTTCGGACAAGAAAATCGATATTCACGGTACCCCGGGCAACGCGCTCGGCGCGTATCTCAACGGCGGGGAGACATATGTATACGGAAACGCGCAGGACGCGACCGGCGATATGATGAACGGCGGAAAGATCGTCATTCACGGCAATGCGGGCGACGCCACAGGGTACGCCATGCGCGGCGGCAAGATTTACATCCGCGGAAACACGGGCTACCGCGCGGGCATTCATATGAAGGCGTATCTCAATGATAAGCCGATGATCGTCATCGGCGGGCGAGCGGGCTCCTTCCTCGGCGAATATCAGGCGGGCGGAACGATCGTGGTGCTCGGGCAAAACGATGACGGATGTCCGATCGTCAACAACTTTTGCGGAACGGGTATGCACGGCGGCAAAATTTATTTGCGCTGTAAGGCGTTGCCGCATAAAATTCCCGAACAGGTTTGCGCGCAAAAGATACGCGGATGCGACGATCGGGAGCTCTCGGATATCGTGAAGGACTATTGCGGTCATTTCGAATGCATGAATCCCGACGTTTTGCTTGACGCCGATTTTTACATGCTGACCCCCAACAGCGAGAATCCGTACCATCGTATGTATACAGATAACTGACCTGTTTGAAAAAGCCCCGCGACAAGATACTGTTTCTTTTGCCGCGGGGTCAGGAAAAGGACTGTCAATGGTGATCGGGCGGAACTTATATCTCAACAGGCTGATTGAACGCAAGAATAACGGAATGGTTTAAATGATTACGGGAGGGATATAACGAAGGCGGTATTTTAATTGTATCGCTTTCGGACATTTTATTGCTTTAAAAAACGGCGTTGCGTTTTTAGAAAGAGTGCGGAATGAGCGGAAAGCGGTTTGCAAGCGCTTAACAATGATTGACGGATATGTTCAAATATGTTATAATAAGCCAATAACGGCGGAAGTCGGGAAAGACTGAATGGAAGATGCGGAGACAAATCATGAAAGAGAGAACATTGTCCGGAAAGAACCTGATCGAGTTGAGAAAATCGAATAAGAAACGAATTTTGAAATTGCTGTGCACAAACGGTCCACTGTACGGCAGCGATATTGCAAGGCGAATAGAACTGAGCATAGGCGGTACGGCGAATATTACGGACGAAATGCTTTCCGATGGTTTACTCGAAAAAAGCGAGGCGGAGCGCGTGGTGCGCGGAAGGCGTCCTTATTTGTTGCGGATTAACGCCAAAGTAGGCGTGGTAGCTGCCGTTATCGTAAAGGAGATTGTTACGCTGTGTGTATCCGATTTCGGTGGAAATTCAATATATAGCGTCGTTTTCCCGTTTGAAAAATTGACGGCAGATGTGTTTCATGCCGTGATAGAACGGTTAAAAGAATATTTGCGGGAGAGCGGACAAAAGCTGTATGCTGTTTCAATCGGCGTCGGCGGTAAAATCAATAAAGATACGGGCGAATTCATTTATGCGCCGTTTGTGCAAAACAGTATCGACGTAAATTTAAAAAAAATGTTCGGCGAAGCGTTTGCGGTTCCCGTGAGGATCAACACGAACGTTGTGTTTGAAATGATTGCGGAAAAACGCTATAATACCGAAGTGGATATTTTCAATACCTTGTACGTGGACGAGCTCGGTTGCTCTATGTTCATCGAAGGCGAACTGTTTACGGGGCAACACGGGTTTGCGGGCGAGTTGGGACTGATCGATATAGACGTGTACGGAGAAACGCTGTCGAAATTTTGTAAGGGAATCGATAAATACCGTTCGAATTATTTCATGTCCGTATACGTCGGAACGTTTTTTCCGGAGAATAGCCCGCTTTCCGATCCTGATGATCTGGCAGATGCATATCGGGGCGGGGATGCGACAATCGTAGAAAGATTGAATGGATTTTTCGATATTTACGCGCGCGTGCTTCGCAATATCGTTGAATTTATGGATCTGAACAACGTTGTGATACACGGCAATATCGCCAAGTTCGGGGATGGCGCGATAAAACGCATCGAAAACGAACTTGTGGATTCCAGATTCGGGCGACTCGATGTAAAAGTCCATCCGTCGGCGCTCGGGGCGGACGCTCCGCTCAAAGGCGCGATTTTGGTAGCGATAGAAGAATCGTTTGATGAATTGGTTAAATAGTTGATAAAATCCTATATTTAATTATAATTTATGATAAAATAAGGAAAAAATACCATGAAACATAACATGGTATTTTCTTTTTTGCAATATTTTTTTAATAATTTATAAAAAAGTATTGACAGGTCGATAATTTGTGATATAATATCCCATAGAAGGAACAATTTCATTGACGAAAGGGGAAAATGCGGGAATGAAAGTAACGAAATTGAAAAAAACGACATGGAAGCAGATCGGATTCGTCATCTCATTGGTGGCAATTCCCGTCTGTCATTTTCTTATTTTTTACTTGTTTATCAACGGCAGTTCGATCATGCTGGCGTTTAAAGATTCCTACGGCGCGTTTACGTTTAACAATTTCAAGTTTGTGTTCGAGTACCTCGGCAGTGCAAATTCCCTGCTGTTGGAAGCGTTGGTCAATACGCTGAAATTTTTTGCGCTCGGTCTCATTATGTTTCCGGTTTCGCTGCTCTTTTCGTATTTTCTTTATAAAGATATATGTTTGCACAAATATATGCAGATCGTATATTTCCTGCCGTCCATTATTTCCGCTATGGCGATGGTGACGCTGTTCAGGAATATCATGAACGGTCCCGTGGCGGAAATATGGGC
>JAETTR010000215.1 GCA_021768985.1 Bacillota bacterium | reverse complement strand
ACGAATCCCACGGCGTGAATGATCGCCTCCACCTTGCGGCTGATCGGCTTCCCGCGGATCCACTCGATCACCGTAAACACCACCTTGCTCCCGTCGAGCGCGGGGATGGGCAGGAGGTTGAACACGGCGAGATTGACGCCGATAAAGCTCGCGATTTCGAGGAAGTTTCGGAAGCTGTGCGAAGCGACCTGCGAAGTCATTTTGATCGTCGTAATCGGTCCGCCGAGCGCGGAGATGCCGAGATTCCCCGTCAACAGCTCGCCGAGCACTTTAAAGATGGAACCCGCGATCTTGAAGGAATACAAAAAGGATCTGCCGATCGTTTCGAAAAACCCGAACTTGTACGTGCCGCTACCGAGTTGATAGACCTCGTCCTCGTACGCGACGCCCAACGCCTTCCAGACGCCGTCGAGCTCGGCGCTGTTCTTCACTTTCACGTCCGCGCGGAGCTGAATTTTCACCGTCTGTTCTTCCCGTCTGCGGGTGCCGTCCTCGAACCGCTCCACCACGCGGGAAATGCGCAGGTTCACCATGTCGCCCGCCTTTTTGCCGTTCACCGCGCTCGCGAGGTCGGTGGAAAGAAACACGCTCTTCCCCTCCGCTTCCAGAAAAATATCCCCGTCCTGCAAGCAGTACTCCGCGGGAATCTCTTCCGCGGGCGCCGCCTTGTACACGCCGATCATCGTCTGACCGTAGGCGAAAAAGCACACAATGATCAGAAAGAGCGCCAGCAAATAGTTCATCAGCGCGCCCGAAACGAGCACGATGATCCGTTGCCACGGCTTCTTTTCGTTGAACTTGCCCGCAGTTTTTCCGTCCGGTTTTTTCACGGCTTCCGCTGCGGGCGGCTCGGGCTCTTCCTGTTTCTCTTCCTCGAACACCGGTGCCGCAGACGTTTCCTCTTCGTCGTCGAGCCCGTCCTCGCCGTCGAAGGCGCAATACCCGCCGAGCGGGATCACGCGGAGGGCAAACAACTCGCCCGACTTCCTGCTCTTGTGCTTGAAGATCGCGGGACCGAATCCGATCGAGAATTCGTTGATCCTGAATTTTAAAATTTTGCCCGCAAGGTAGTGCCCGAACTCGTGAATGGTGATCATGACGAGCAGAATGAGAATGGCGAGCATGACGGAACCGAAGGTTCCCCAAAAACTTAACAGATTATTTGCCATAGATAAACCGCCGCGCGGCTTCCCGCGCGCGGGCGTCCGCCTCCTTTAACGCCTCGTAAGAGGCAGCCTCCCCGCGGGGGATTTTCAAAAGCGCGTCCTCGATAGTTTCCGCGATTTTCGGGAAAGATATACTCCCCTCCAAAAAAGCGCGCACCGCGACTTCGCCCGCGCCGTTCAGGATCGCGGGGCAGGTGCCGCCCGCCTTCCCCGCGCCGACCGCAAGGCGGAAACAGGGAAATCTTTCTTCGGGCAGGCGTTCGAAATGCAGCGCGCCGATCGCCGCCAGATCGAGCTGTTTACAGCACGGAAGCCGTTCGGGCAGGGTGAGCGCAAGCTGAATGGGAAGCCGCATATCGGGATAACCGAGCTGGGCGATCGCCGCGCCGTCCTCGAAATACACGAGGGAGTGCACGATGCTCTCGGGGTGCACGATCGCCTCGATCCGCTCGAAGGGCGCTTTGTACAACCATTTCGCCTCGATGATCTCGTAGCCCTTGTTCAGAAGAGTCGCGCTGTCGATCGTAATCTTTGCGCCCATCTCCCAGGTGGGGTGCTTCAACGCGTCCTTCGCGGTCACCCGTTTCAGTTCCTCTTCGGTAAAATGCAGAAAGGGTCCGCCGCTCGCCGTTAAAACGAGCCGCTCGAACTTCCCCTCCCTGCGGCAGGAGAGCGCCTGAAAGATCGCGGAATGCTCGCTGTCCACGGGCACGAGCTCCACTCCCCGCGCTTCGATTTCGCGCGTGACGAGCTCGCCGCCGCACACGAGCGACTCCTTGTTCGCGAGCGCGATTTTCCTGCCCGCCCGCGCCGCCGCCAGCGTATACCTTAGACCCGCGAACCCGCCCGCGGCGATAAACGCCACGTCGCAATCCCCGAAGAGTTCTTCGGGCGGAACGGCTTTCACCCCGTCGGGAAGTTCGGTCTCTCCGCTCTCCGCGTACGCATAGCGGGGACGGAACTCCCGCGCAAGCGCGGCAAGCTCTTCCGTACGACTTCCGCACGCAAGCGCGGAAAAACAGAATTTGTCGGGATAGGCGCGTACGACCTCGGCGACCTGCTTGCCGATATTGCCCGTACAGCCGATCAATGCGATTCGAATCATATTTCCTCTGATGAAAACGTCCGCCGTGAAGCGGACGTAATTCGTTACGTTTAATATTATGCGGACAACCGCATATTTATGAGCCCGCAATCATGAGCCTTACGACGAACACGAGCGCAATGACGAGCCCCGCGTACAGCGAAGAGTCGATGCGGTCGAGCACGCCGCCGTGGCCGGGCAGAATGTTTCCCATGTCCTTGATCCCGAGCTTGCGCTTGATCGCGCTCTCCACGAGATCGCCAAACTGCGAAAACGCGGAAGCGAGGATCCCGATGCCGAGAAAGAGAACCAGATTATCCCAACGGAAATAGATGTTCGAGAAATCGAGCACCCCCGTCAGATGCCAGGTTTCGATGGGTTTGCAGAAAGCGTAGTACACGAAGAACACGCACACCGCGCCGATCGCTCCGCCGAGCAAACCGCCCAAGCCGCCGATCACCGTCTTGTTGGGGCTCACGTTGGGCGCCATTTTCAGGGGCAATTTTTTCCCGAACGTTTTGCCCACCGCGTACGCCATGCAGTCGGCGCAGGGGCTGATCCCGAACACGAACGCAACCGCAACGCCCGAATAGAAGGTCAGAT
>JAETTR010000214.1 GCA_021768985.1 Bacillota bacterium | reverse complement strand
TACTGTCCTCCTTAAAAATACGGCATTACCGCAAGGGCGTTTCCGCCCTTGCGTATGCTGTTTCGGGTTTAGTCCGTCGTTGTCTCGGGGATTTCGGGAAGCACGTCGGTGATCTCGAATTCCCAGCTTGCGTTCAACTTCGCGTCGTAAGAGTAGAAGCCGACCTGAACGGAATCGTTTTTGCGCTCCTCGGGAAGCTCTTGCTGACCGATGTATCTTCCGTCGAGGAAGGCATAGAGCACGCCGCCCTTTTTGACGAGCGTCAGATCGATTCCCTCGCCGTTGAATTTCGCTTTGTCGGCGTCCGTGATCACGTTTTGGAATTCGATCCAGTTGTCGCTTCCGTTCGGTCTCTTCTCACCCCATACGGAGATCATGCCCCACTCTTTGGGTTGGAACTGCAAATGTTTCTGATCCATCTGCACGTTGAAGATCGCATCGGTACCGTCCGCGAATTTTAACACGATGCCCTGAATGGACCCGCCACTTGCGCTGTTTACCTTAATCGTGACCGCCAAGTCGCCCTCGTAGCTGTCTTTCGTTATGATGTCCATGCTCGAACCGGTCTTTACGTCGGTGTTTACTTTAATCACGCCCTCGTTGATATGAGTGAAATCGTGCGAATCCACGTCGTAACCCACAAGGGTATTAAACCCGTCGTACTCGAACACGAGCGCCGTTTCGATGCCGTTTGCACCGACGACCACGTTTGCGAGGGGCTTATACCCTTCGACGTACGCCGTGTAAGTGCCCTGAACAACGTTCTCTTGGCTGATCTTTCCGTCCGTTACCGTAAACGTAACGTCTTTCCGACCGCCGACCCCCTTTAAGGTAACCGTTGTGCCGTCCGCAATCGAACTCCCGCTCTTCACGTCGTACTTTTTACCCGTAACCGCAACGTCGGTAACGTTGGCGTGCTCCTCTGCCGCAACCGTAACGGCAAAGTTATAATTTGTTTTCATTGCCGTAAGCGTAAACGTTCCGTCCGACAACTGATTGAGAATGGACTTGCCGTCCAAGGTCAGCTCGCTGATTACGTAGCCCTCTGCGGGCGACGTTACGGTAAGCGTAACGGTATCGCCCAGCATGTACGTCGTCTTGTCGAGCATGATTGCAAAGCCCGTTTCGCCCTGCGGTACGTTCTGCTCGATCGCCACCGTGCTTGTAATCGTGGGAAGATCTGAGGAAATATCAAAATAGAACTTGGTGTTTTGTTTCGGATCAAACGCAAAATAGCCGATCTTCACATTTTGGTCTTGGACTTCCTCGGGAAGCTCATAAGAAGTCACAAACTTTCCGTCGAAGAACACGAACAGCTTTCCGCCTTTTAAGACAACGGTTAAATCTAATCCGGGGTTGTCGCCGTTTGTGATAGACGCTCTCTCCGCGTCAGAGAGTTGATGCACCGCATATTCTCCCCACTGATTCAGCAATCCGCTGTCCTTGAATACGCTCGCATCCTTTCCATAATTCCATGCCTCTTGGGCATACTGTATGTTACCGTTCCCGTCACCGTTGTGATAGCGGACGATGGCATGCTTGCCGTTTGCAAAGATAAGAACGATTCCTTGCGTGTGAAACCCGTTCGTACTGTTGTTCCAATCAACGCGAAGCGTCGCCGCAACTTCCGAATAGGAATCCTTGGTAACGGGATTGAACGTTCCGCCTGTCGAAAAGTCGATATAGGATTCTGCGTCGTTCACGTGCGAGTAAGAGTGCGACGCGTGATCCCAGTTCGAAAGGAAGCTATTGAACGCGTCGGCATATTCAAAGACGATCGGCGTCTCGATGCCGCTGGCACCGACGACGACCTCTACGGACTTATAGCCTTCAACCTGCGCCGTGTACGTACCCTGAACGACTTGCGTTTGAGCAATTTTTCCGCCCATTACCGTAAACGTAACGTCCGCTAAACCGCCCGTTCCTTTTAACGTAACCGTCGTACCGTCCGCAATCGAGCTGCCGTTTTTCACGTCGTACTTCTTGCCCGTTACCGCAACGTCCACGTCGGCATATCTTCTTTCAATCACCGTTACGACGACGGTGTTTTGCGCCTGCGTAGCCGTAAACGTCAACGTTCCTTCTTCCGACAACCGATCGAGAACGGACTCTCCGTTCACCGTAATCGCGCTGATCACATATCCCTCTGCGGGAAGCGTTACGCTTAGCGTAACTGTGTCTCCTAACGTATATTCCGTCTTGTCGAGCGCGACCTCAACGCCCGTCGCATCTTCGGGTACGTTCTTTTCGAGTTCGACCGTGCTTGCAAGCGAAGGAAGCGTTTTTGTGATCTCGAAATTCCATACGGCATTTGCCTTGGAATCGAAATCCCAGAAACCGACCTGCACTTTGGATGTTGCATATTCTGCGGGTAATTCGAGAGCGTGTACATACTCGCCGCCGAGGAAGGTATAGAGCGTTTTCCCTTTGCGCACAATCTGCATTTGAATTCCACTTTCGCTTTGAAGCGCCGTTACTTGTGCGTCGGTATAGAAATGGAAGTTGATTTCATCAGGACCAATCAACATCGGCAAATCCCATAAACTGCTCAGATACGTTAAGCGGTACGACCCATAAGTAGCCGAACGGAGCAACGCATACTTTCCATCTTCAAACTTCAACCAAATACCTTGAATGTCGTTATTTGTGCTGTTGCCCTTTTTCACCCAAAGACTGACCGAAACGTCGTCGTAAGATTCCTTCGTGAGTACGTTCAGCGTCTTGCCGTCGCAACCGATTTGTGACTGCGCATCGTTTACCTTGGAAAAATCATGTACTTCTCTGTCCCAACCTTTAACGAAATCGAACACGTCTGCATATTCAAGAACGATGGCGTCTTCAATACCGTTTTCGCCCACGACGACCTCCACCGACTTATAGCCCGCGACCTGCGCCGT
>JAETTR010000213.1 GCA_021768985.1 Bacillota bacterium | reverse complement strand
TCGGTACGGGGCGAAAGAACAACCTCGAACGTATCCGTTGCCTTGCCTTCGAGATAATTTGCATTTGCCGCCGCCGTTGCCGTGAGTTGATAAGTTCCCGCCGCCGTGGGGGCTGTTGCGCTCGATGCGTATTCGGTTTGCCCCGTGCCCTCGTAAACGAAGGTAACGTCGCCGCCCTTATTGCCCGTTACGACCGGAACGGACGCCGCACTGCCGAACGTATAGTCGGCAATCGTTACCGTAAAGGCGTTTTCCGCTTTTCCGATCGAGAGAGTGAACTGCCCCGAATAAGGATTGTAAGTCTCGTCGCCCGCATAGGTAATGCTCACCGTATATTTGCCTGCATTCGTGGGCGCCGTTTCGCTTTCTTCGTAAACGGTGCCGTCGGCGCCCGCGTACTTCACGACGTAAGTGACCTTCTGTTCGCTCGTAAAACTTACCGCGATCGGCTGTCCGCTGTACGTTGCGTTCACAACGCCGTTCTGCGCGCCCGTTACGGTTACGCCGAGGTCTTGTTTTTCCTTTGTTTCGCTCTGTTCGCCGCAAGCGACAAACGCGCCCGCCGCAAGCGTCATTACCGCAAGCATTCCGATCGCGGCAATTTTCTTCGTCTTGTTTCTTTTCATAATCCTACCCCTTTTCATATTATTTTTTACCGACGCACTCCCTTCCGATAGAAAGGATTTCGTCGTGTAATTTCTTCCAATCGGCATCGCCCTCTTCTTGCCCGTAGAGGTGATCCAATCCGATATTCCCGAGCGCTTCGACTTCGTGCGGAAAAGTATAATAGGTATAGCACATAAGACCGCCCGGATTCTTTTCCTGTTTGAGCAAATCGTAACAGCCGTGCAAATGGTCTAAACAGTGCTTTTCATCCTTATCGCCGCGGTAGTTCATCACACAGGGAACATACCAAACGCGAAGATCGCTGCGATTACCGAGCCGCTCCTTCATCTGCTTGGCGATATACTCGTATTTCCAATCGAACGGGTGATACATATCGAACGCGACGTCGGTTAAGTGTTTGCCCGTCTCGGGCGTAATGGGCAAGATATTCCCCGTCGTCCAGATATCGGGCGCCACGCCTGCGACCGAGAAACAACAAAAAATGCGTTTACCCTTCCATGCCTTTGCAAGATAGCCCGTCGCCTTTTCGAAATCTTCGAGCGAAATGCCGTTTAAAAGCGGCTCGTCGATATAGAAACCTTCGATCGCCTCGTCGCAACCGAGCGATTTTAAAAAGGCAATCTTTTCGTCGATTATCGCTTGCCAATCTTCCGTGAGCACGCACTTAACGTCGTACTCCTCGCCGACGTCTACCATCTTCTGAAACTTCACGTGGCAGAAAATCCAAGTGAAGAACGCCACGTAGACTTTCTTGCCTGCGGCGGCGATTTCCTTTACCATTTCCACCGATACGGGATCTTCGGGAGTGCTCTCCGAAAGGAATACGTTCACGTAATCGCTATGCAACAACTCCTCGAATACGTCGGGAAAAACATTTTTTGCCGTATGAAAAATACCGAAATACATGCTTCACCTCTTATTTTAAACCAACGATACACAGCGAGTCGATAAATACGTTTTCGGGCGTGCCGCCTACGACCAATGTAAATTGAAGCACATGGCTCATGGCGTATTCAACGGTAGCCGAAAGATCTTGGAACTTCGCACAGTCAAACGTTACCCTCGTCCAGGTATTCTTTTCCACTTCGATCGTCTGCGGCGTTAAGATCGCATTCCAATTATCGGCGATGATCCACATCGTAACCGAAACGTCACGGTCGGAATACATCCAGAATTCGATTTGCGTACTGCCTGCAATCGAATACAGATTTTGGGAATTGAGCGGATAGTTCATATCGAGGAAACGAAGTTCGCTCGTGTACTTCCCTTCGGAAGAATTATATTTAAGATCGAGTTGACCCGAATAATTCCCTTCCTTTCGGATAACCCCCGAAGGCTTATACTGCGACCACGCGGGTACGGCGCCTTTTTCGAAATCCTGAATCATGGTTCTGTCGTACTGTTTAATGCGATAGCCGAAGGGAGCCTTGTTCCCCTCTTTCAGCCAAACGTATTTGGTGCGCCCGCCGTTTGCAATCATGGCGGTAATATCGATTTCGGAATTGCGTTCGTAAGGCACGTAGTCGACGCCGTTCAACGACACGGTGTACCCCTCCACGTCGAAACGCACCGTCTTTTTGTCGGATGTGTAATCTTCGGTGATAAGGTCGGCGCCGATCATCGTCTCGGTCGATTCGGTGATCGAAAACGAAACGATTTTTTCGGCCGACTTGCGGTATAAACTTTCCTCCACGGAAACCTTCATGCGGTAATTTCCCTTTTCGCAAGGCGCTATCTCCGTCCAATCGTCGCTGCCTTCCTTTGAAAACTCATATTGGACATTCGGAATAAATTCCTTGATCTGCGGCGCATGCGGCAGAGAATCGTACACGAAGCTCTGCCCGTCGGCGCAGACGATTTCCGTCTCGGCTTTTACGATTTTATTTTCGTTGAGTGTTGCTATTTCCGCGGCGACCGCCTTGATCTTTTCTTCCAACCTCGTCCATGGAACGAAGTCCACGCCTTCCGTGACCTGCGCGCCGCCGTCGGTATAAAATTTGTTATAGTAGTTCTTCCACGGGTTACCCTTATTTTTCCACCCCATGAACTCTTCTTTGCTCGTATATGCCATGTCGCAAAAACCGATGTTACCGATATTTTCCACCTCGGCGGGATAAGTATAGGCGTTATAGAGCATCATGCCCATGCCGCCCTTCGCATTCTTCACTGCGTTCCAACAGCCTTCCACGCTACCGATCGCATCGTCTTCGGTCACGCGGCCGCGGTAATTCATGACCATGGGCACCGCCCAATAATTCTTATCCTGTCTTT
>JAETTR010000212.1 GCA_021768985.1 Bacillota bacterium | reverse complement strand
TTTTGTCCGAGGGATTTGTATTTACAGTTTAATCAGCCGCCGAGGGCGATCATGCGGTCGATACACCGCTTCGCCGCAAGGCGGGTTTCTTCGGGCAAATCGATCTCCTCGCCCTCGCCGCGGCAACAGTTCAGAACGTCCGTCAGGGTCGTAAGCTTCATGTTGTGGCACACGAACTCCTTGCAGAGCGGATAAAACTTCTTTTCGGGGCGCTCGAACTGCAAATGTTCGACGATCGCGTTCTCGGTGCCGATGATAAACTCCTTACAGTCGCTCTTTTTGGCGAATTCCGTGATTCCGCTCGTCGAACCGACGTAATCGGCGCGGGCGGTCACTTCGGGAAGGCACTCGGGGTGCGCGAGAAAGAGCGCGTTCGGGTGCGCCTTGCGCGCGCGTTCCGCGTCCCGCAAGCCCGCGCGGACGTGAACGGGACAGCCCCCCTGCACGAAACGGAAGGTCTTTTCGGGCAATTTCCCCGCGACGTACCGCCCGAGATTGATATCGGGCACGAACAAAATTTCCTTTTCGGGCACCGCGCTTAAAATCTTCTCTGCGGAAGAGGAGGTCACGCAGACGTCGCAGAGCGTTTTCAGCTCCGCCGTCGTGTTGATATACGCCGCCACGAGGGCGTCCGGATACTCCGCCTTCAACGCGCGAAGAAGCGCGGGATCGAGCTGTTCTGCCATCGGACAGCCCGCGTCCGCATTCGAAAGGTACACCCGCTTGTCGGGGCAGAGAATTTTCACCGTTTCCGCCATAAAGCGCACGCCGCACATGAGCACCGCGCGCTCCTTCGCTTCCTTTGCGCGGAGCGCGAGCGCGTAGCTGTCGCCCGTGAAATCGGCGATCTCGACGATCTCCCGCCGCTGATAGGAATGCGCGAGCACGAGCACGCCGTTTTGTTGTTTCAGGCGCAGGATCTCTTCCTGCATTTGCCGGATTGTCATAACCGCCTCGGAAAAAGAAGGGCGCGTTCCACCCTTCCCGCCTTTTTCAGAATAACCCCATTATACCCCCGCCGATTTATTTTGTCAACAAAACGCAGGGGAAAGGCGGGCGCAAATTCAATCTGTCGCTTCGCCCGTTTTGTGCAGATATTCGAAGGGCGTGCATCCGAAATACTTTTTAAAGTTCAGAAAATACTGCTGCGGGCTCTGAAATCCGCAATCGTAGCACACGGAAGAGATCTTTTGCGTTTTCAGCATGGGAATGGATTTCTGCACCCGCACGAAATTGACGTAGGCGTTGAACCCCGAACGGAAATACTTTTTGAAGAGCGCGGAAAAGTAGTTGGGCGAATAGCCGAACGCGCCCGCCGCCCCTGCGAGCGAAAGCCGTTCGGCGTAGTGCGCCTCGATATAATCGGCGATCTCCTGCACCTTCGTGCGGCTCGTCCGATCTCTTGCCGGCAAAAATTTCACCCGCGCCATAAACGTGCCGAGAATCATTGCCGCCGCTCCGTCGCGCAACACCTCGTTCCGCGCGTTCCCGAACAGCCGCAGGTATCCGAGCAGTTCTCCGTTCTCGTCGCTTATCACGCAAGTCTCGGGCGCATACCCCTCCGCAAACCGTTCGAACCGCTTGCAGAACTCGGGCGGAATACATACGA
The DNA here is from genome assembly GCA_021768985.1 of Bacillota bacterium. GTDB lineage: Bacteria > Bacillota > Clostridia > Christensenellales > Borkfalkiaceae > Gallimonas. The sequence goes on along the minus strand of JAETTR010000212.1, from coordinate 1,294 downwards.
CGAGCTGCACCGAGTCGGGCGCAGGCGGAAACACATGGATCGCATAAGGCGGACACACGAGCATCTGCGCGGGCAGAAGATCGTACCGTTCGCCGCCGACCCACACCGTTTTTTTGCCCTTCAAAACGTACAGAATCTCCACCGAACGATGGAAATGCGCGGCGCAGATATTGTCGTTTTCCGAATAAAAAGCGGTTAAATCGCGTCCGGATTCGAAATACATAAAACACCTTAATATTTATGATAAAACCGTGAATATATTTGAACTTTATCTTTGAATTTATGATACAATATGTTCTACAAAAAGTCAAGTCATCAGGAGAAAAAATATGTTGAACAAACACTTGATCGCCGCGACCCGCCCGAAGGCGGCAGCGGAAAACGTGGTGCTCTGGAAGGATTACCGCGTCACCGTTCTGCAAGACGGACTGTTCCGTCTGGAAAAGAGCGCGGAGAAAAAATTCCGCGACGAAGCCACGCAATGCGTGTGGTTCCGCGACATGCCCGCGCAGAGCTTTCAAACGAAGGAAACCCCCGACGCTTTGCGGATTACGACGGCGCGCTGTACGCTCGTTCTCGCTCCGTCGCGCAAGAATTGCCGCGTGGAGATCGACGGAAAAACCGTTAAAATCGACAACCGGGGCAATTTGCAGGGCACCTACCGCACGCTGGACATGTGCGACGGCGGGTACCACGTCGACGATAACGGAAATCGGCTGAAAAAGGTGGACCTCGGCAACGGCGTCTGCTCGAAGTCGGGCGTCGCCGCGTTCGACGACGCGCAATCGCTCACGCTTGCGGCGGACGGAATCGTTCGGGCGGAATGCGGAAACGGTACCGACGAATACGTTTTCGCCTACGGCAGCGACTACCGCGAAGCGGTAAAGGCGCTCTATCTCATCACGGGCAAAGTGCCCATGGTGCCCCGCTTCGCGCTCGGCAACTGGTGGAGCCGTTACCACGTCTATACCGACAAGGAGTACCTCACCGTGTTAAACCGTTTCGAGGAACAGGAGATTCCGCTTACGGTGGCGACGATCGACATGGACTGGCACTACTCCGACGGCGAAGAAATCGACCGCCTGTTCGGCATCACCTCGTCGGGAAAAAAGGGCGACGAATACGGCACCGGACACGAATGCGCCTGGGGTTACGGTTGGACGGGTTACTCCTGGCATAAGGACCTCTTCCCCGATTACAAAGGATTCCTGAAGCAGATCGAAGAGAAGAATTTGAAGATCACCCTGAACCTGCACCCCGCCGACGGAATCCGCTTCTGGGACGATTGTTATAC
>JAETTR010000211.1 GCA_021768985.1 Bacillota bacterium | reverse complement strand
ACGGCACGCCGACGGGATTTACGGGACCTGCGGGCGAAGATCAGACCTTTACGGGCACGCTTGCGCTCGGCGATAATTCGTATTCGATCGTCGTACAGAACGGCGGACTGACCAACACGTATCGGTTTAACATCAAGCTGACCGAAGGCAAAAATGCGATTACCGATATTAAAATGACGAATAACGGCCGTGCGGTTTCGGGCTTTACGTTCAACGCGGCGACGAAAACGTACACGCTTACCGTTCCTTATGCGACGAGCAGTTTGGATTTCGAGCTGACGACGGACGGTACGTATACCCGTGTCGCGACGGGCGCGACGGGTGCGGGCTACATGAACAAACCCAATCGCCCCGGCGACAAGCACGTTTATACCCGCCCGTTAACGGAAGGGGATAACTCGATCGTATTCCGTGCCGTGGCGGACGACGGCAAGGGCGCTTCCGGCGATTTGTACACGATTAACGTAAAGCGTACGGAAGCCAGCACGGACAACAGGTTGAGCGGGTTGGTTGTAAAACTGCCTGACGATACCGTGCTTCCGTTCGAAGAACCCAACGTTACGTTCGATCCAGACACGCAAAATTACGTTATAAAAATCGATCGGAACACGGATATTTCTACCTTGACGGTTAAAGTCGAGGCTACGGCGCGCGATCCGAAGGCGACCGTAAACGGTGACGGAACCATCAACCTCGGTGCGCTCGGCGCGACGGCGGATAACGTAACGCGTGTGCCCGTTACGGTTACTTCGGAAAAAGGCGATTCTTATACCTATTATATCGCGATTTCGCAGAAGGCGATCGTACTCGACGACAACTTCGATATCACCGATATTACGATTACGGGTAACGACGGCGTAACCTATTTCGGGAACGGTGCGGATCAGAAGTTCTCGGTAAGCACGCACGAATATACTTTCGACGTTCCTTATTTGGTAGATCGTGTTTCCGTTTTCGTAGAAGCGTTCGCGACAGCCGAGAAGTTCGGCGGCGGCGATAAGGCGTTACAGGTTGGCGAAAACGTATTCGAAGTGTATGCGGTTGCACAGAACGGTCAGAACGGCGATAAAGCGGTAAAATATACCTTTAAAATTAACCGCGCGGAGCCGATTACCGAAGTTTACCTTGCAAACCTGCGCATCGACGGTGCAACGGTAGCGAATTTCGATAAAGAGAAGTTTGTCTATTCGGTTAGTCAGGACGAGACTACGGAGTCGATTACCTTGAATGCGGTTGCGGAGAACGAACGCGCGACGGTTACCGTTCTTGTCGGCAGCGATAAGCGCGGCGAAGAAGTGGGCGAGATTACGTTGAGCGGATTCGCTTTGGGCGCGCAGGGAACGACGATTACGGTCACGATCAACGTTACGTTGGACGGCACGACGACTCCTTACACTTTAAATATTTATCGTGCGACGGATGCTCCCGTGCTTGCCTATTTGCAGGTAAACGACGGCGATTCTCTCGATCTTTTCGAATATATTACCGGTGACCCGATTGACGGTACCGATATCGCGCAAGTTTCGAAATCCGGCAGATGGTTCAAAGTAAGGACAAACAACGTTTCCGGGAAAATGACGATCGTTGCAAGACCGAGCGATCCCTCCGCGATCATGAACGTTGCGATCGTACGCGGCGCGGGGTTAACACAAGTCGGGGAATATGAATGGGAGCTTGATATGGCGGAGTTGTTCGCTTCCGAAGATCAGGCGATTCAAATTGTTGTTCGTCCCGTTGCGGGAACGGACGCGCGCGACGTGCACCGCGTGTATTTCAAGAAACTGACAAGCGAAATTAACTTCGGGTTAAAGATTCGTTTGGAAGGCGAAAAAGATAAAGGTAAGTACCTTGAAGACTTTAACGAGAACTACGCGCAGTATCTGGCGAATAAGGGCATGACGAGCGATCTCGCGACCTTCCTCCAATACAACGTCGCGTTCAGTCAAAAGACGCTTACGTTTGAAGTGGATTTCGGCGCAGACGCGTTTATCCAAGGTTCTTATCAGATCCTCTGGAAGAAGAGCTGGGAGAACAAGGAAAAATCGAGACTTGCCGATTCCGATTCCAACACGAACTTTAACAGTGAGCTGCTCGTTGATTACAACCGGAATCCCGAAAGTCTGATCAGCATTCAGTACGGGCTGAACGTGCTCGTTGTGAATCTGCGTTCGAGTGACGAACGCGTAATTCAACCTGTCGTGATCCTCATCAATCGCGAAAATCCCGATTTCAAGGCGTTGTCCGTACGGGAAATTGAATCGTTCGGTACCGATTACAGAGGAGAGAAAGAGGAATACCTCTACACCGTAGAGAACGGCGTGAAACAACTGACCATTACCGCTGAAGTCGCCGAAGGACTCCGTTATGAAATCGCGGGCGCCGACGGCAATAAGGTGGACTTGAAAGTCGGCATGAACGAAATCAAGATCTACTTGTATGAGGATAACGGCAACGTCGGCGTAAGCAGACTCGCAGACGAAGAGGAACAACCCGTTAAGGTCGTAACGCTGAACGTGAATCGCGAGGAAGCGAAGGACAACATGAAACTCGTGTGGATGGTATTGTTCTTCATCATGCTCGGACTTGCGTTGTTGTTGCTTTTGATTCTGTTGTTCATTCCCAAGCGCAAAAAGACGACGCAACAACAGGTCATCTATGCGCCCGCTCCCTTCATGATGCAACCCACCATGATGCAGCAGCCGCAACAGCCGCAGCAGCCCCAGAGCGGAAAATCTCCCGTGAACGTGGAAGTTCGCATTACGGGCGACGGAACGGTGCAGACGAATGCGGATAACGGAAAGAAGCGTTAAGTTTTATTTCGGTCAAAACAGCGGACCAATTGCCTGTGGCAATTGGTCCGTTGTTTTTTAATTGCGAAAAATCCCGTCGTTAACATAATTTTAACAAATTTTTATT
>JAETTR010000210.1 GCA_021768985.1 Bacillota bacterium | reverse complement strand
TGGTGATATATTGCAAAAATACGTCAATTACGGTGGACGCATTGCTATTTACGGTGATTTTTCGCATTATACAAGCAAGCCATTGAAAGATTTTATCTATGAGAGCAATAGAGGAAAAGATGTATTTTTTGTCAAAACGGAAGCCGAAGCGATTGATATGCTGATACGTTAAATTTCAATATGCCGTCTGAATTCAAAAAATATAGCGCACGTGCTTCGTAAAGGAAGCGGTGCGCTATTTGTTTGCATTCCGTTATATGAACAGCGTTTCGTACGGGTTGACGTATTCGCCCGAGAGCGCGGCGTACAGCTCGTTCGCGCGGAGATCCGCGCCGAAGCAGTCTGCGCCGTCCTTTTTCAGGAGCGAATAATCGCTTTTGCGCACGATCGCGGGGAATTCGCCCTCCGAGATCGCGGCGAGTATCTCCTCCGCGTCCGTCTTTTTGACGGCGAGCACCTTGCAATAGAGAGGGGAATCCGCGTAATCCCGCACGTCCTTCAAACGGATTTTCAAAAAGTTCTGCAAAAGAATCCGTTTCAGACGGGAAAGGGTGTAACGCTTGGACACGCTCTTTTTCAGCATTTCGTCGTAATCGGGGTTGCTTTTCGCCATGGCGACCAATTTGTTTTCCAATCCCTCCGAGCAGTCGGGGCAGGCGGCGATCTCTTCCGAAGAGGAGGAGAGCAGCGCGCAAAGCGCGGCTTGCTTATAGGGGAGAGGGCGGTAGTCGTCCGCGCTCGACAGGGTGCAGTCGGGAAGGTTGCGCTTTAACGCCTTGCGCTCTTTGCGGGTTTCCCCGCCGAGGACGGAGCGGAGCGCCGTCGCCGAGGAGAAGTCTTTGAACAGGGAAGTGTCGGCATATCCGCCGCCCACGCGCGGAATGGGCAGGGGTTCGATTCCCTTTCCCTCCGCTAAAAGGGCGCGGCAGTACTCCGTGCCGAGCAGGTTGTTGGGCGAGGAGAGCAGACTCTCGTCGATGTCTGCGTTCATGGAGAGCACCGCGCTGTTGCGCGCGCGAATATACGAGGTGCCGTCCTTCATGTTCTCTTTCAGGGCGGCTTTGAACTGCTTGTCCTCCGACAGGGTCGCCTGCGCCGCGTTCAGAAAGTCCTCCTTCGTTCCGCTCTCGCACCCGAACGCGAGCGTTTGCACCGCGGGGATCGAGGAGAGGACGTGCACGGCGCCCCGCGCGAAGAGTTCGGCGGGGGATACGGCGAACGGGGTGGGCAGCTCGATCACGGCGTCCGCGCCGCACTCCACGGCGTGACGGGCGCGCGTGAACTTCCCGAACACGGCGGGTTCGCCCCGCTGGGTAAAGTTTCCGCTCATGACGCAGAGGATTTTGTCGCACCCGCTCAGCCGCCGCATTTCGGCGAGCTGGTACCTGTGTCCGTTGTGAAAGGGATTATATTCGCAAATTACCGCACAAAATTTCATTTTTTCTCCGCTTGTTCTTTACAATTTTATTTCAAAGGTGTATAATATCACGGTAATGATACCATCGCCCTTATTATACACGAAACGGGCGGAAAAATAAAGGATTCGGGAGTAATTTATGGCAGGATTCGTGAGCAAAGTAAAAAAACTCGGCAGAAAAATTACCGAGTCGGGCACGATCGTGGAAACGATCAAAAAGCGCGCGGCGGAAAAACAGCGCAAAATCGTCCTCTGCGAAGGAGAGGACCGGCGCGTGGTGGAAGCGGCGGAAGAGTGCGTGCAGGACGGCATTGCGAAAATCGTACTGCTCGGCAACCCCTCGAATATCCGCGCGGCGAATCAGGATATCGACCTGACGGGCGTGGAGATCATCAATCCCGCGACTTCGCCCAAGCTCGAGGAATACGCGAAGCTCTTGTACGAACTCCGCAAAGCGAAGGGAATGACGGAGGAACAGGCGAAGGAGCAGGCGAAGGACGCGACCTTCTTCGGCGCGCTCATGCTCAAAGCGGGGGACGCGGACGGGCTTGTTTCGGGCGCGTGCCACTCCACGGCGAACACGCTTCGCCCCGGTTTGCAGATCATCAAAACCGCGCCCGGCGCGACCGCGGTTTCGAGCTTTAACCTGATGGTGCCTCCCGCGGGCGGAAACAGGTATCTGGAAGACAATATGATCTTCTTTGCAGATTGCGGGTTGAACCCGACCTATACGGCGGAGGGGCTTGCCGATTGCGCGCTCGCCACGGCGAAGAGCGCAATGGAGATCGGCGGCATTGTGCCCAGAGTCGCCATGCTCTCTTTCTCCTCGAAGGGAAGCGCCAAGCACGACAACGTCACGCTCGTGCAGGAAGCCGTGCGTATCGCGAAGGAAAAGGCGCCCGATCTTGCGCTCGACGGCGAGCTGCAGTTCGACGCGGCGATCGTACCCGAAGTGGCGGCGATCAAAGCGCCCGATTCCAAGGTGGCGGGGCACGCGAACGTGCTGATCTTCCCCGACTTGCAGGCGGGCAACATCGGCTACAAAATCGCGGAGCGGCTCGGCGGCTTCCAGGCGATCGGTCCCATTTGTCAGGGCTTTGCGAAACCCCTCAACGATCTGTCGCGCGGGTGCAAGGCAAGCGATATCGTTTGCGCCGTGGCGATTACGGCGTTGCAGGCGGAGTGATATCGGAAAAGAAATTCCGCGCGTCGAAATATCGGCGCATAATAAATTCGGAGAAAGTGATATGAAAATTTTAGTGATCAACGCGGGGAGTTCCTCGCTGAAATACCAACTGATCGACATGGAAACGGAGAGCGTTCTCGCGAAGGGGAATTGCGAACGCATCGGGCTTGCGGGCGGAAAGCTCACCCATAAGGCGAACGGCAAAGAGTTCGCCGTGGAGCGCGAGCTTCCCAACCATACCGAGGCGATCTCCCTCGTGTTAAAGGAGCTCGTCGATCGGGAGGCGGGCGTGATTTCTTCCATGGATGAGATCGACGC
>JAETTR010000209.1 GCA_021768985.1 Bacillota bacterium | reverse complement strand
CCGGAAGAGGCGGCGACGAAAGAACGCGTCCGGAGCAGACAGGACGACGATCGCCCCGTACGCGTGCTCGTTGCCGAGGACAACGAACTGAATGCGGAAATTCTTCTCGAAATCCTCGGGGAAGCGGGTTTCGACGCTTCGCACGCCGCCAACGGAAAAGAAGCGGTGAATATGTTCTCTTCGTCCGAAGTAGGTTTCTACGATATCATTCTCATGGATATGCGCATGCCCGTAATGGACGGGTGCGCCGCCGCGAAAGAGATTCGCGCGCTCGATCGCGCGGATGCGAAAACGGTACCCATCTTCGCATGTACGGCGAACACGTTCGAACGCGACAGAGCGCAGGCGATGGAGAGCGGCATGAACGATTTCCTGACCAAGCCGATCGATGTGAAGGTGTTCCTGCAAAAGATGGAGAGCATCGGACTCCAAAGAAAAAAGGAAGATTAAAGCGGAACGGAGAAATACGACAATGAAAAAGCAAAAGATAATTTGTACGATTCTTGCCACCGTAATGGGACTGTCGCTTTTTTCACTCGGCGGGTGCGGCGGAAAAAAGACCGATCCCGTCGTTCAGCTCAACGTGAAAACGCCGCTGATCAAGATGGTTACGCCTTCTAAGCCGGAGATTACGACGAGCGGAGATTTTCTTACGCTCGCAGCCGAAGCGTTTGCGAAGCAGTATACAAAAGAGAAAGTGGAAATCTCGGTGCGGATGTTCCCCTCCGGATTCGAGGAGGAGTTCGTCACCAATACGATCGGAACGGAGGACGCCGCCGACGTGTTGTACGACGATTTCTACAATATGATCGCTTACGTACATTCGGGGATTGCGATTCCGCTCGAAGGACTTCTTACCGATGACGCGCGCGCGGATTTAAAGCAGGATTATCTCGAATGGGGGCAGGTTTCCGGCACGACCCAGAACGGCGTAGATGTAAGTAACCGAATTTATATGTTGCCTTTTGTGGGCAGACAGAACGTATTAATGTACAATAAGGCGCTTCTGAACGAATGCGGACTTTCGGAATATGTTTCCGGAGAGACGGGCGTCATTCAGAATTGGTCGTTGGAAGAGTGGAATTATGTTCTCGACACGCTTGCGGAAAAACTTGCGGTCAAGAGCGAGCAGACGGGCGTGCAGTATGCGCCCACCATGATGTACGCGAAGGACCGTTCGGGCGATACCAACATCATGTCTTTGTTGATTGCGTTCGGAAACGGAATGATCGCCGACGACAGGGGTTATTTCGATTTTACGGAAGAGAAAGCGCTTCAGGGAATCGAATGGTTGCAAAGCGGTTTGAAGCGTCCCAACGGATACAGTTGGTATATGCCCAATCCGCAGGCGTTCACCATGAGCGATTGCGACAGACTTTTCCACAGCGGGCAGATCGCGTTTTATTCGTTCAATATCGGCAGCGTGGTGTACGCGGGCGGCAGAGAGGAAGTCGAAAAATACGGCTATGTGAATTTCCCGGGCGGCGAAAACGGTCGCGCGACGCGTTTCGTAACCGGTTTTGAAATTTTCGACAATCAGGACGCGCGGAAGCTTGCCGTCGCCAAGGATTTCGTGAAATTTATTTACGAAACGGAAGAGTGGCTGAACGCTTCGGCGGGGAATATCTCGGTCAGCAAGCGGGTTACTGCAGCGCAGGAAGCGGAAAATATGCTGATGATCGATCAGTTTACGGCAAATATCAAGAACGTCGTACACTTCATGCGCGGAAATCCCAATTGGCAGGGTCGCGATAATTCGGTGCGCAACGTGTTCTATAAAAATATTGCGGAATTGCTTTCGGGTAAGGTAACGCCGAAAGAGTGCGCTCTCCAGTTGAACACCGAGTGCAACGCGGCGACGGATTACGGTTGGGAAAACAGTAAACTACACGACTGACGGCAGTGTGACTTATGAACAAGACGAAGAAGAAAATACTTATCGTAGACGACTCGGAGCTCAACCGTGCTCTGCTTGCGGATATGCTCGAAGAGGATTTCGAGATTCTCGAGGCGGAGAACGGGTTGGAAGCGCTCGATATCTTGCAGGAGCAGGAGCTGGAAATTTCCCTGATGTTGCTTGATATCGTCATGCCCGTCATGGACGGCTTCGAGGTGCTTGCGAAAATGAATCAGCAGGGCTGGATCAAATCCATTCCGGTCATCATGATTTCGGCGGAGATCGGCGGCACGTATATCGACCGCGCGTACGATCTTGGCGCGATCGACTATATCAGCCGTCCGTTCGATGAACGCACGGTAAAACACCGCGTTGCGAGCAACTTCTTGCTTACCGTAAAACAGCGCGAGATGTCCGAAATGCTCTCCTCGCAGATTTACGAGAAGGAGAAGGACAACAGCCTGATGATCGAGATTCTTTCGCATATCGTGGAATTCCGGAACGGAGAAAGCGGTTTGCACGTACTGCATGTGCACGCGATCACGGAAATGCTGTTGAAGGACCTCGTAAAACGGACCGATCAGTACCCGCTTTCGGTGAAGGATATCCGCCTGATCAGTAACGCATCGGCGTTGCACGACATCGGTAAAATTTCCATTCCCGAACAGATTCTCAACAAACCGGGCAAGTTTACGCCCGAGGAGTTCGAGATCATGAAGGGGCATACGATAGAAGGGGCGAAGATGCTCGACAACATTCCCTTCCGTCAGAACGAAGCGCTCATCAAATACAGCTACCAGATTTGCCGCTGGCATCACGAACGGTACGATGGTAAGGGATATCCCGACGGTTTGAAGGGGGATGAAATTCCCATTGCGGCGCAGGTCGTCGCTATGGCGGACGTGTACGATGCGCTGACGAGCAAGCGTTGCTATAAAGCCGCCTACGAGCCGGACGAAGCTATTCGCATGATTCTGAACGGCGAATGCGGCGTGTTTAACCCGCTGTTGCTCGAATGTCTCCGCGACGTTGCGGAGGAGTTGAAGCAGGAACTCAGCGTGCTTTCGCTCGGACAAAAGACGGAAAACAGCATTCGCGATACCGTTC
>JAETTR010000208.1 GCA_021768985.1 Bacillota bacterium | reverse complement strand
AGCGAAAGCACGACCATTGCGATTTTCGCCACGACTTTTCCGAACGTATTGCGGATTAAATCGAACAGCGTCTGATTGCTCCGTGCAAGCAGGAGAACCAGAAACACCGCGCCCGCCTGCAATAAAAAGTTAGTCGCGGCGGGGAAAAGCAGATCGTTTTTCGCGTAGTGCACGAGCTGAGTGGGCATCAGGAGCAGCTTGCCCACGGGCGCGATCGCCGCAAGAAAGAAATAAATTTGTCGCGAAGATATCTTGTTCATCGTTTTAATCTTCTCCTGTTTTTACTGTGGAAGCTCTTGGGGCGTTTGTCCAGAGAGCCGAGGTTGTATTTAACGAGCGAATCGCGCAGATCCTGCGGCACGACGGGCGCGAACGGCGAAAGAATGGGAACGCCGAAGCTCTCCGCGGACACGAGATAGAGGAGCAGAAACGCCGTAAGCAGAATGATGCCGTAGGTGCCCACGCTCCCCGCCACGAGGAGCATGGCGAGCCGGACGACGGAGGTCTGTTCGATCAGGTTGGGCACCGCGTACAGCCCGATTCCGCTGAACGCGATAATGATGATGGCGGGCGTGGAAACGAACCCCGCGTTCACCGCCGTTTCGCCGAGCACGAGCGCGCCGACCACCGAGAGCGCCATGCCCACGTACTTCGGCATTCGGATACTCGCTTCGTTCAAGACCTCGAGCACGAAGAGCACGAGCAGCATTTCGAGCGAGGGGGAGAGCGGTATGTCGCGGATACTCCCCGAAATGGTGAGCAGCAGCTTGATCGGAAAGAGCTGTAATTTAAAGAGCTGCGCCGAAATATAGAAGGCGGGGAGATAGATGGCGACGATGAGCGAAAGAATGCGCAGAATCCGCGTAAAGGTCGCGCGGGAAGAGGGCACGTAGTAGTCCTCGCTCGCCTGAAAATCTTCCACCATGAGATAGGGCACCGTGAGCGCGATGGGGGAGCCGTCCACGATCAGCCCGACCCGCCCTTCGGCGATTTTCGCGCAGAAGATATCAGGCTTTTCCGTGGAACCCGCCTGTTTCATGAGCGAATAGGGGCGTTCCGCCAAAAAGTGGGTCAGGTAAGAAGAATCGGGAATGATGTCGATGTCGATCTTTTCCAGCTTCTCCTTGACCGCCTTTACCGTCTGTTCGGGGGTCGTGCCTTCGAGATAGCAGACGGCGACGAAGGTCTGCGAGCGCCTTCCCACTTTCAGCATCTCCACTTTCAGCTCGGGCGTTTTCAGGCGGCGGCGCACGAGGGAAACATTGATCTTGATATCTTCGATAAACCCTTCGCGCGGACCCTTGATAGTCACGTCGGTGGGAGGTTCGGAGATCGCGCGGACGAACACCTTTTTCGTGCCCGCGATGATGCCCTCGTCCGCGCCCTCCCAGAGCACCACGGGGTTGCCCGCAAGAATTTCTTCCGCGAGTTTGTCGAAGGACTTGTCCTGCCGCAGTTCGGGGGAAGTCAGTTTTTTGCCGACCTCCTCGGCGGTGAGTTTTCCTTCGTAATGCAAAAGCGGGCGCACGACCTGTTCGCCCAGAAGTTCTTTATCGGTGACGGCGTCCACAAAGACGCAGGTGAAAGCGACGCCTTGTTCCGTCTGAAAAGGGAAGGTGAGAATGTCCTCCGCGGGCAGAAGCCTTTTCAGCTCCGCGACATCCCGTTCCAGTTCGCCCGTAATGTTTTTCATACAAGGAGTATGCGGCATGAAAATATTTTTATGCGAAAACCCCCTCGCCCGTGCGGGCGAGGGGGGAAAGACGTCATCGGGTCGTTTCGAGAAACTCGGCGATCGTTTTGGTATAGAGCGCGAGCTCCGTTCGGGTCAGGGGCGGGTCGGCGTAGCGGGAAAGCGTCTCCGTCACGAATCGGAGAAGTTCCTCTTCCGACTTTTTCGCGCCGCCCTCGGTCAGCGTCTTTGCCGCTTCGGCGAGTTTTTCTTCGGGAACGATTCCCGCAAGAAGCTCGGCGACGGGCGGCAGATTCCCGCGGCTCCGGAAGAACTGTTCGTAAACCACGTAGTACAGCGTCGCGGCGCACCCGCAGGCGAATCCGCCCTCTGCGGTCGCGGCAAGCTCCGTCGTGAACGGGGCGGGGCTGAGCGTCGCGATCGCGCGGTAGACCGCGTAAAAGGCGATCCCCAGCGCAAAAGGCAGGAACACGTAAGCTTTTTTCGCGCAGTTCTTTAATAGCGTCTTTTTCAGCAAGGAAGTGCACGCCGACACTCCCAGTGCGAGGAAAAGCACGTCCGCGCCGTACAGGCGGAACGCGCTCAGGTATTGTATCATCGTCATATTCACCTCTCAATACCCGTCGCGATATTATTGTATCACGGGCGCTGGCGCGTGAGCGGGCGAACTGCCGTTTTTATATAAAACGCCCGACGGAAGCCGTCGGGCGGAACGATTTTCAGATTTTACTGTATCCGTACGAATTGACGAGGGCGTCCACCTTCACGCCCTGTTTGCAGAGCGGGCACTCGGCGGGGGAGTAGGAGGCGTATCCGTTCAGATCCTCCGTGCTCACGAGCTTTACGACGGGCAGGTCGGGAATTTCGAAATTTCCGCCGAACACCGTGGCGAGCCCCACCGGTTCGCCGCCGTAATAACGGATGCCTTCGAGCGCGCTCTTCGCGGTAAGACCGGTCGTGGAGGTCGCGGACAGAAGCAACACCTGCTGATTTTTGACGTAGGGCAGGAAATTGTCGCGCAGGATCAGCTTGTCGTTCGTGATCTCGGGCGAGATGACCGCGATGTCCCGGTTCAGATTGATGCCCGCGTGCGAAAGCTCGTTTGCGAGGAACGCGCCCACCATTTTCGTGCGTTCCAGCGTGAGGACGGTGTCCACGGGCGTATTGCAGAATTTTTCGGCGAAGAGCCGCGCCGCCGCTTTCGCGGTGCCCATCTGCGATTTCACCTTCGTCATGTCGATGCAGCAGTTTACGTGGGAGTGTTGGGTGGCGAAGTGCCCCGGTATGGCGCGGATCACGACCGCGCTGTTCCGCCGTGCTTTTAAATCGAATGCTCTCGTTT
>JAETTR010000207.1 GCA_021768985.1 Bacillota bacterium | reverse complement strand
CCGCCGACCGTCGAGCCCTTGTTGTTTTCGATCTTTGCGTCGTTTTGCATGGTAAAGGTACCGCGGTTACCCACGTATACGCCGCCCGCCAGACCGCTGTTTTCGGAGATGCTGCCGCCGTCGAACGCAAATTTGCCCGCGGCGTACACGCCTCCCGCGCCTTCCGCCGCGGAGGTGTTTTTCGTAATAGCACCGTCCGACATGGTGACGGAACCGGTGTTGGCGACCAAAACGCCGCCCGCCTGATACCCGCTGTTCCCGATAACCGTGCCGTTTTTGAAGGTCAGCGCGCCGCCGACGAAAATACCGCCCGCGCTCGAGGTCGCCGTGCCCGATCGGTTGCCGCGCACCGTTACGCCGTCCAACTCCGCGCTGCCGCCCGGACCGACGTGAATTCCGCCCGCGCTGCCCGCGCTCGAGTTGAATCCGCCCGTAACCGCGCCCTTTTCGCCCGTCGATTCGTCGACGATCGTCAGCTTGCCTTCGACAAAGAACACAAAACCGTTGGCGCGCGCCGCCGTAAGATTACGGTCCACCGTAACGCCGTGCAGATCGAGAATCACCTGCGCGTCGCTCGGAACGTAGAGTCCGCCGCTGAGGAAGGACGAAAGCGTGCCGAACGCCGTACCGTACGTATCGTGATCTTCCGCGCGCCAGACGTTGTCGCCGCCCGTCGTGCCGTCGTAATTTTCGGGATACAGACGGAGCTTATACGGCGTACCCGTCTTTTGGCTCGTGGTGACCGCATAGTGCCAGTTCACCGCGTTGTCGTAGCTGATAATAACGGCTTCGGTAAAGCCCGCAACCTCTTCCGCCTTGACGACGTAGCGCGGGTCCTCCGAAACGAAATACTTAGTGGGATCGGCGAAGGTCGCTTTCCCCCAACCCGAAGTGAGCTGACCGACCGATTCGCGCAGGAAACTGATCGTCGCCGCATCGGTGAACGGTTGCTTTTCTACGATATCCACGCAAATATCGGGCGCAAGCAATAAGTTCTTGCCCGCGTCGCCGCCGCTGATGTTCGCGCTTCCGCCCAAAGCGATGCGCCCTTCCGCGGAGACGGAAACGCCCGCCGTGCCGTTGCCCGTTACCTTGCCGCCCGTTTGCGTATAGGAGCCGTCCTGCACGTTTACTCCGAGCGCGGCATTGCCCGTTATATTACCCGATTCGAGAATACAGGTTCCGCCGCCGTACACGTAAATCCCGTCGCTGCCGCCCTTGATCGCGGCGTTTTCGCCGTTCTTGGAATCGGTAATACGCAACGTGCCCATGACGTAAATGACGATTCTGCCGTTGTTATCGCGGTTGATGGAGTTGCCGTTCAGATCGATTACGACCGACGCGCCCTCGGGAACAAGCAACGCACCCATGTAGTACGCGGTGCCGTCGGTGCCGAACGCCGTGCCGTAACTGCGGTGATAGCCCGCCGTCCAGTCGTTGTTGTCGTTGTACAGCACGAAGGTCTTTTCGTTGCCGCCGTCGTTCAGGCTCTGCTGAACGGTGTACAGCCAGTTGATCGCATGGTCGTTGGACAGAAGCACCGCCTCGTTTTTGCCCGCGATGATCTCGTTCGTTACGCGGTAATCGGTATTCTGCGAATAGAACAGTTTTTCCGCATCGACGGAAGCGCCCATCTGTGCTTCGAGCCCGTTTGTGATCGCGCCGTTGCCCGCGCGCCATACGCCGAGCTTATGATCGACGTCCTCGCCCGTAATGCATGCAAGCGGGCTGACGATGTCGATGACGGAATCGACCTTCTGCAAATAGAGATCGGGTTTGCCGTTGTCGTTTGTAGCGACGTTTCCGTAAATCCGTACGCTTCCGCCGAGACAGAGCTTGCTGAGCGGCGATACGGAAATACCGCCGACGTCCGCGCCCTTATTGCCCGTAATCGTTCCGCCGAGAATAGTGCATTTCGCTTCCTGTCTGGAATTGTAAACGAGCATCGCGCCGCCGTAATAGGTCGCGGTGGAATAGCCGCCCGTGATCACGCCCGTACCCTTTTTCGTCAGCTCGCCCGTCGTTTCGTCGTATTCGTCCGAGCTGTCGATAATAATCAGCTGTCCGTCGCAACGGATGACCGAATATTCGATTCCGCCGTTTTCATCGAGCGCGCGGTCGAGCTGAAATCCGTTGAGATCGAGTTGAATCTTCGTGTTCGTGTTCACGAAAAGAGAGCCGCGGATATACGCCGTGGAAGCGGTGCCGAACGCCGTGTAATAGCTGCCGTTCGTATCCGCCGTCCAATCGGAATACATCACGAAGTTCTGCATGACGCCCGTCGCCTGACTGCGCTCGCACGCGTCCTGCCAGTTCTTCTGATTGTTCAGACACCAGACCGCCCCTTCTACCGCGCCCGTATCGGGATCGACGTAGGAAATGATCTCGTAATCGGGGTCGTAGTCGGAGAAGAAGTAGTCGGCGGGATCCTTTGCCGTGCCGTCCGCGTTCGCGTTATGTAAACTCCAACCGTTCGTGAACGTTCTGCCCTGCGGCATCGTAAAGTTGTTCGTGGTGAGCGTCACGCCCGCCGTCGCAGTATCGGCGAAAGGCGCCGCAATCTCGATCGTATCGCTTCCGCCCGCGAGATAGATATTGCGTTCGTTGCCGTTCGCATCGGTATTGCCGTGGATGCGCACGTTCCCGCCGAGCGCGAATTGCGAGCCCGAAGCGACGTAAACGCCGTTATTGCCCTTGTTGTCGGTAATCTCCACGTCGGAGATCGAAAGACTTGCGGTGGAACCCGTTACGTAAGCGATGCCCGCGGTGTTGTTCCAACCGCCCGTGATCTTGCCCGTGTATTTGGGCGTACCGTCCTGATTGGTTGCGGTGTCGATGATCTGCAAACCGCCCGTGAGATAGAACACGTATCCGCCCGTGCCGACCTTGTTGATGCCGTTCTCTCCCGCAAGTCCGCGGTCGATCGTGCAGCCGTTGAGATCGAGAATGACGTTCGCCCCGCGCGGAACGAGCAGGGAACGAGCTGTGCAGATCGGCGCTCCAATTATGGTACAGCTTGCACACGTAGGGCTTGCCGCCGTATTTCAGACTCATGCGAATGGCGTATTCCCAACTCGTCGCGCTGTCGTAGCTCAACAGGAACGCCTCGCTTTCCCCCGCCTCCGTGGTGTCGTTCACCACGCCGTAGTTTTTGTCCTCCGATACGAAGAAGGTGTCCGCATTGAGCTTGTTCCCGTTCGCGCCGTACCCCTCGGTGAGCTGACCGCCGCCGAGACGGGTAACCCCCATCTTCGGCTCGCTGTTCAACAGCTCGGAAACGATTCCGATCTTCATTTCCTCCGATTGCAGGTCGATGTTGCTCTGCGCGGAACCGTCCGCCGTTACATTGTTATAAACCGCGACGGATCCGCCGAGGTTGAGTTTGCTGTTGGAATACACGGTAACGCCGGGCGCGCCCTTGTTGCCCGTCACCGTACCGCCTTCGATCGTACAGGTCGCGCCTGCGGAAGCGGATTTGCGCCAGATCATGACCCCGCTTCCGTAGCGGAGATCGGTGGAATAGCCGCCCGTAATCACGCCCGTGCCCTTCTTGAACGCACCCGTTTCGTCCACGCCGTCCGACCCGTCTATAATTTTCAGATCGCCGTCCACGCGGATTACGGTATACTCCGCGCCGCCGTTTTCATCGAGCGCGCGGTCGAGCTTGAATCCGTTCAAGTCGAGAATGATATTCGTAGTGGGGCTCACGTACAGCGAACCGCGGCAATACGCGTAGGAACTGCTTCCGTCGTAGCCGAACGCGGTATAATAGCTCGCGAAGGGATACGCCGTCCAGTCCGAATACATTTTGAAATAT
>JAETTR010000206.1 GCA_021768985.1 Bacillota bacterium | reverse complement strand
AACAATCTACCAGCGAAAAGGAAAAAGGAAGAGGTGAAAACCAATACCCGAGGGGTACTGATCGTTGCATAGATATGAGGAACGATATTTTTACCTTGTGGGAGAGGAAAAATATCGTTTTTTGTTTAATCCGCCGTGTCGGGGGCGCACGGCATAAAAAAACCGCCCCCAAAGGAGCGTAAAATCATGTTTGCGTGGTCTATGATCTCGATCGTCGTTTGTTGCATTGTCGGATCAGTCATTTGCCTTGCGATTGGAAGTAATCGCGGGGAATAACACATTTCCGAGGGGCGGGAAAGCCCTTCGGCACTATGCCGATAACGGCTTCGGGCGGTTCAATTCCGCCAATCGGCTACGAAATCAAAGGAGAATTGTATGAAGGAAACAGCATTTAAAATTCGGATCGAGGACGGGCGCATCGGCGAAGTTACGGAGATTTCCACGAATTGCTTTTCGTTGATCTCGATCGGAGAGCCGGAGCACGTCGAAGATCGCGACGACTATAAAGCGAAAATCGTCGCCATGCGGAACTGCCGTAACTCGGCGACGGTTGCCTTGTTAAAAGCATTGGAACTGCACGAAAATGAAATCGAGAAATATCTGTTCAAGAATTTTCTTGAAACGATTCAGTAAGGAGAAATAAGGCATGAACGGATTTATCGAAGTCACCTGCACCCGAAAGAACGGGAGCGCATACAAGCGGCTGATCGCCGTCGGGGAAATCGTCTCGGTAATCGAAGATCATAACCACGCGTTCATTGAGTTCGGACAGACAAAGCACGGACGCGCGCTCTTCGGCGCGGAAGTAACGGAAACGTTCGACGAAGTATGCGATCGAATTGCAAACGCAAAAGGAGAAAGCGCATGAAAACGGTAGACGAAGGGAAAAGCCCCGAGGTTCGCGGGCTTGAAAAGACGCTCGCATCGGTGCGGGCGCAAATGAAATTGCAACAGGATCAGGCGCAGAAGCTCGCCGAAGCGGTGAAAGCGGCGTTTCTGGAATCGGGCGGGATCGACGGCGTAACGGTAATCAATGCCGCAGCTGCGCTCCGCGCCTGTAAGCTCGCGGGTGACGTGCTCGCATAAACGTTTAAACAAGCCCCCCGACATGCCGAAAATCGGGTTCCCCCCGCCGATCGGCTACAATTCTTCTGATTCGGCGGCGGCAAATTTTGCCCCGCCGATGACGGAAGAGTGAACAAGAAGCAGAAGAATTGTACCTAACAACGTCACGTCCGCCCGCCAAGCGAATTGAAAAAATAAAATTGTGAGGTGCAAAAAAAGGGCAAAGAAGTATCAAAAGGCAAAGAGCGGCGCGAGCTCGCTCACCGTGAAGATCGTAGCGATCGTTCTCATGCTCGTTATGATCTGCGCAATCGTGTTCTCGGTTTTGCAGTTCTGCATGCCTGCGGGGCGCGGGATCAAGCCCTCGGAATGGTTCGGCGGCACGACCACCGACCAGCCGAAGGATCCCGACGAGAACCGCGAAGATCTGATCGCCGACGAAAACGGCGGGCTTGCGATCTCGCAGGACAAGAAACCGAACGGCGCGGCAAGGCTCTCGGCAACGAAGATAGCCGAAGAGGATTACGAAGAGAACGGCGTATCCCCGCAGGCGGAAACGGCGGTCACGATCTCAATTATCGATATCGAGCCCGCGAACGCGACGGAGTTGCTTGCGGATTGGAGCGCGACGTTCCTGACCGAAAGCAACGAGGAATACGCGGCATGGGCGGAAGGCAAGGAAGTTGCCGACTACGTAACCGTAACACCAGCCGAAAACACGCTTTCGGCGGTAGTCGAATGCACGGCTCCCTTCGGCGCGCAGATCGAAGTGCAGGCGCAGTTCCGCACGGGCGATAAGATTACCCTTTCCTGCGTATGCGACTACGTGCAGAACTATACGAAAGCGGAAGATTTCGAACTTAAATTATCAAGACAAATTGACAGTAACACATGGGAAGAAGTCGATGAGATTTATGTTTGCGATCGAAAAAATTACAAACTTGATTTTAAGCTTATTTCACTGGGCACGAAATTTCCGAGCGGAATAAAATCTTTTGGTATGCTGAACTATGGCACTTACACGATGTCCGTAGCCGACTTGGGCGCTATTGTAAACTCTCAATATGGTTCCGTTAATTTTGGAAACAGCAATTATATAAATCAATTTGATGAAACGACTTTCGGAAAATTTAAAGACGGTTTAACGATTATACAATTAAAAGACCATTGCGATCAAACAGATTCGTATTTCACATCACATAATATGGTATCTTCCATAGATCAAGTTAAACATATTAAGATTACCGCTTCGGGTCCGTTATTTAGATTTAATGAATCGACCACCGGTGGGTCTGGCGGATCGGGAAATATTAGCGGTAACATATCAATTACCACGAAATTCCGTTTAAACTTCGATCAAATGATTATCGACGTATCGAATGCAAAGTTCGATAAAACGCACGTGGATCTCAATGCATAAAGGAGCGCGGTATGAAAAAGAATACGACGAAAACGACGAATTTGTTTTTAAAATTCACGGCGATCCTTTTGGCGCTTACGATTCTTGCGGGCGCGGTGTTCTTCATATTGGAGTTCTGCTCGCCCTCGGATTCCTTTTTAAAACCTTCGGGTTGGTTTCAGCCCGCCGCGCCCACCGATCCCGCCGAACCGAACGATCCTGCAAAGAATCCGGACGAGCCGTTGACTTCGGACAAGGAGCTCACGGACGGAAGTTTGAAGATCGGCGACGTGGTGACGGCGGAAGGCGTACGACTTTCCATGGCGAAGCTCGCCGCCGAGCACTACGAGGACTACGGCATTTCCGCGCAAGCTGAATCCGCAGTGACCTTAACGATCACGGTGGAACCGGACTATGCGCAGGATAAAACCTTCGATTGGACTTACCGTCTGAAAGATTCCGATAGCGATTATCTTATGGGAACTAACGCCAACGGCAGACCGCAACAATATCCTTTGAGCGACTTTTTCTCGTTGCGGGTTGCCGACGATACCCTTTCGGCGGTGGCGGAATGCAAGCGCGATTTTTGGGAACAGTTCGAGATCGTCGCCACCTACCGCACGAACC
>JAETTR010000205.1 GCA_021768985.1 Bacillota bacterium | reverse complement strand
TTCCCGTATCGAACTCCGTCCCTTTGAGCGTCGCTACAAGGGGCTCCGTCGCGGGCTGGGAAGTGCCGTTCGCAAGCGGCGAAAGCGCGGTATCCACGATATCGACGCCCGCCTGAATCGCCATCAGATTGACCATATCGCCCGTACCCGTCGTATTGTGCGTGTGCAAATGAATCTTCGTTTCCTTGCGCAATTCCTTTTTCAGCGCCGAGACGAGCTCGTACGCGTCAAACGGCAACAAAAGGTTCGCCATATCTTTGATACAGATATTGTCGGCGCCCATGCTCTCGTAAGTTTTTGCGAGCTTTACGAAGTAATCCAAGGTATGCACGGGGCTTGTTGTATAAGAAATCGCCGCTTCGCAAACGCACTTTCCGTTTGCGCCGTACTTTTTGATTGCCTTCATAGAGGCTTCAATATTGCGGGGATCGTTGAGCGCGTCGAAAACGCGCACGACGCCGATTCCGTTTTCAATGGATTTCTCCACTACCTTCTCGACGAGATCGTCCGCATAGTTACGGTAGCCGAGCAGGTTCTGACCGCGCAGAAGCATCTGAATGGGCGTCTTTTTTAAATACTTACGGAGCGTTCTCAACCGCTCCCAAGGATCCTCGTTCAAGAACCGCATGCAGGAATCGAAGGTCGCGCCGCCCCAACCCTCCAACGAATAATAACCTACTTCGTCGAGCTGTTCGAGTACGGGAATCATCTGCTCGGTGCGCATACGGGTTGCCGCATGAGACTGGTGCGCGTCGCGCAGAATCGTATCCATGATCATTACTTTTTTAGCCATATTTTACTCCATGAGAAAGGCTCGCCTTTCTTTCTTTCAATTTAACCGCCGAAGCATGCGAGCAATACGCCCGCGGCCAACGCCGAACCGATTACGCCCGCCACGTTGGGACCCATTGCATGCATCAGCAAGTGGTTCTGCGGATCGGTCTCCCGTCCGACGTCTTCCGAAATTCGCGCCGCCATAGGCACTGCGGAAACGCCCGCCGAACCGATAAGCGGATTGATTTGCCCTTTTGTAATCTTGCACATTAGCTTGGCAACGAGAAGCCCGCCGATCGTGCCGAGATAGAATGCAAGAATTCCGATGGCAAGGATTCCGAGCGTCTGTACGGAAAGGAAGATTTCCCCCTTCGCTTTGCACCCTACGGCAAGCCCGAGGAAGATCGTAACCGTATTGATCAGTCCGTTCTGCGCCTGAGACGAGAGCCGTTCCACCACGCCCGATTCACGGAACAGATTTCCGAGCATGAGCATACCGAGCAACGGGATCGCGTCGGGCAACAACAACCCGACGACAAGCGTTACCGCGATCGGGAAAATTACCTTCTCGACCTTAGATACCTGACGGAGCGGTTTCATACGGATCGCCCGTTCTTTCTTCGTTGTAAGGAGCCGCATGACGGGTTTCTGAATCGCGGGGATCAACGCCATATAGGAGTACGCCGCGATTGCAATCGTCGGCACCAGATGTTCCGCCAGCATTTTGGAAACGTAGATCGCAGTGGGACCGTCCGCTCCGCCGATAATGGCGATTGCCGCCGCTTCCGCACCGGTAAAGCCCAAAAGGATTGCGCCGAAGAGCGCAATGAAGATACCGAGCTGCGCGCCCGCGCCGATCAGCATGCTCTTCGGATTGGCGATCAACGGACCGAAGTCCGTCATGGCGCCGATTCCGAGAAAAATCAGCGGCGGATAAATGACTTTATCCACGCCGTAGTACAGATACCACAGCAACCCGCGGCCGGTAACCGATTCGTAGGTTTCAAGGAAAATAGGCGTACTGCTCTCGAACAGCATACTGCCTTCCGTCAGCGTGCCTTGGATATCTCCGGAAAGAGAATAAAGCGTATTGAACGTGGAAGCGTCCATTGTGGAAGCCGTCCGCGCGTTCAATTCTGCGAGCGTGGAATAATAGGTAACCGTTCCGCCGTCCGCGCTCAAAAAATCTTTGGCGACGAAGATCATCTGTTCGCCGTACGTGTACAATCCGACGTATTCCGATTTCCCGTCTTCCGTAATGCCGAGCGCAAAGGAAGTATCCGGCGTTTCGTAAACGCCCCATAATATCTTTTCCGCACCGGGGAGATTGATGAGGAACATACCGAACGCAATCGGCAAAAGGAGCATGGGCTCGTATTTTTTGACGATCGCGAGGTACATGAGCACGAAGGAAATGAGCAGCATTACGTAGTTCTGCCACCCGCCTTGCGATAACCCCATCGATTCCCAAAGATTGGAGAATATCGACCCGACGTCGATCAGTAAATTACTCTGCATGAAAATTCTCCAATTACGAAATTACCGCAAGTACGGAATCGGACTCCACGTTTGCGCCCTTTGTAACGTTCACGGTTACCACGCCGTCGCAGGGCGCGGTGATATCGTTGTCCATCTTCATGGCTTCCAGCACGAGAATGGGCTGATCCTTTTTCACTTTCGTTCCGTTCTGTACGAGCACGTTTTTGATCAGTCCGGGGAACGGCGAAAGCACTTTGGTGCCGTTCGCGTTTGCCGCGGGAGCGGGAGCCGCCGCGGGCGTCACTGCCGCAACGGGAACCGCCTTGGGTGCGGGCGCAGTTCCGCCCACCTCTTCTACGCCGACTTCGTACTGTTTTCCGTCTACCGTGATAATAAAGTTACGCATATCTTTTTACTCCTAATCGATTACAATTTTTTAATTCTTCTTACGACGAAATCGCATTGCACGTTTTCGTCCTCGTAATACGCCGCAATTGCCGCGGTGAGTACCGCCACAAGCTCGGGCGTTACGCCCGCTTCTCCGCTTTCGCTCGTTTTTTTCTCGGGTACGGCGGGTTTCTTTTCTTTTTTACCCGTCTTTGCGTTGCGGATCGACATAATTTTGCCCAATCCCGTAAAAATGAGAATCAGCAGAACAATTCCGAAAAAGACGAACAGGAACCCGAATACGGCGTAAAACGCGCCTTCGCCGATATCGAACTTCGGCCAGTTTTCAAAAAGGCTCGCAAGTAAATTTGCCTTCATATCCGACTCCTTATCCGATCAGCGTCTGCAAAGACGCCGTAAGATACTGTTTTAAGAATTGCGGTTCGATGATATC
>JAETTR010000204.1 GCA_021768985.1 Bacillota bacterium | reverse complement strand
AGCGAATCCATTATCATTGAAACCGAGATTTTGAAACTGACGGAATCGTTAAACCTCGAAATCTATTCGTTGTTTTGTAAGCTTGACCGCTACAAAGACAAGTTGAGCGAACCCATTTACAAGTATATGTCGGAACGGCTGTACACGCTCTACAAGGAAGAGTTTGACCGCATTACCGCGCCGTACTTCCTTGAACGGAGCCGCGAACGCTTCCAAGCGCAGGAGCGGCAGGAAACGCTTGCCCCGCACCGTTGGCGACCGTGGTATTTCCTGTGGCTCAAAGTGCGCGAAAACCATGCGGCGAAATTGATCGTGAAAGAGATCGAAAAAGAAACGAAAGCGTTCTTTGCCGCTTGCGAAAAGCGGCTTGCACTCTTGTCAAATGAGTCACCAACACCGCAAAATGCGCCCCCCTTCAACGCAAAATCTGCGTTGCCGAAAACGCAAAAATAACCCCGTACAGGGGAAAGGAGGAGAAAACATGATCATTGGAAATGACTTTTACTTGTCGGGATTTACCCGCCAAGACAAGGGCGAAGCGGGCGCGGTATTCGTCCGATATGCCGAGCAGGAATCCGCCAAGCGCAAGCCCGAAATCGAAGAAGCGCATTTGTATTACGGCGGCGCGGGAATGCAAAGCTATACGCTTTCCATACCGCTTCCGAAGCCGCGGCAAATCGTCGCTTGCGCGATCGTCACGCGCACAAGTAAGAATTGCTACCAAGCGACCGTCTACGACGAGAAACGAATCGAAACGCTTCGCAAAGATTCGTTGGACGGTTTGCGCTTCGCCGTAGCGGAGTTCTTTGAAGAGAATAAACATAAACGATAAGCAAAATTTGGTGGTCGATACGTGTATATGAGAAGTACACGAAAAAAGGAGAAACAGAAATGCCCATTGTAGCTTGCCTCGAATTTATATGCGATAAATGCCATACTACCAAGACATTCATATCAATAAAGATAGCGCGAACTTGCGGTTGGACTGTATCGAGATACGGTTTACGCGACTTTGGCAGCGATATAGGTTTATCCCCTTACAGGTGGACATATTGCCCGAAATGCTCATCAATGCGTTCGAGGAAGGAAAAAAAGGAAACTCGAATCGTTGGCGGTATTCTTTAATGATTACGTATCGCGGGCGCGTTAAGTCCCGCACCATGCCCCGAAACGGGCAATTACCTCCATACCCCTCTACGGGGCAGGAACGCCCCGTAGAGCTTCGAAAAAAGCCGCTCACGGGCTCGTGAGCGGATAACCTATAAAACCATTACAAGGAGCGGACAAAAGCCGAAAACACACATACAACCGAATGAGGCAGTTTCCGTCCGCGCCTTTGCGCGTTCTGCCAAAAATAAAAACGCGTGGGCTTGTACCCCATTCGAGCGCAACGAAAGGTGCGGGAGCACCGACAACGACGAACCACGCGAAACAAGGCGGCGCGTGACAAGCACGTCAAGGGGGTTTGAGGATTCCCCCTAACAAAAATCGAAAGGCTGGAAGCCTCTGCTGTCCCAGCCGCCGCGCGGGGAAGAGGGTGCGCATTCAGGGCGGCAGGGAGCGCGCGAAAGCGCGTTGCGATCACTCGCACAGGATTAGGCGCGCCCAAAAATGGGCGCAAGATAAAGCGGTGTCGGAGTCTCTCCCGCCCTGCCCATTCCGCTATGATTCTGCCCGCGGAGCGTGAGAGCCTCCGAGAGAGCGACGGGGAAGCCTCCCCGCCGCGAATGAGTGAGGGCGCAAGCGTTAGCGCGCGAGGACGGGCGACGGAGCGCAACCCAAGCAACAAGGCACGAATACGGTTAAGCCAAACTGCGCCCACGAGCAACCCGAAAAACAGGGACGAGCGCAACGGCAGGCGGGCGGCGAAACCAAGTTAACTGAAAAAAAGGAAATCGGGCGAAAGCACGAGTGAGTGCCCCGCCCCCGCAGGCAGAAAGGTGCGTGCGCCGTGACTGCGGGGGCGGGGTTGAACCGTGATTGCGCCCGATTCCGTACCCCCGTTCTAAAAACGGGGTGAGGGCGTAGCCCTCCCGCATTGAAAAATCCCTAAAAACAGGGATTTGCGCCGCACTGCAGTAAATCGATCAGATCTTCCGTATCCCGAAAAATGGGGATTTCGCCGACGTGGTCACGGTCGTGGGTCAAAGATCGAAGTCAACGTACGGTGCCGCCGTTCTGAGTCACCAACACCGCAAAATGCGTTACCTCCAACGCAAAACCCCGCCGATTTCTCGACGGGGGCTTGTTTTAATCGTTGTACACTTCCTTACGGTGTCCGACCGATAAAATTAAAATCACAATTTCATTTTCATGAATTTCGGCAATAAGGCGATAATCTCCTATTCGATATCGCCACTGCCCCGCATGATTTGCCGTCAATGCTTTTCCATGCTGGCGCGGGTCAGTACAGTTATCAAGATTTTTATGTACCCAGCGCAGAAGCATTTCGGATATCGTTTTATTTAGCTTCCGAATTTGTTTCTGCGCTTTGACTGACCATTCAACCTTAAATAGCTTCATAAATCAATCCCTAATTCCTTTGCAAGCTCTTCTGTCGTGCAGGTCACGGGATTTTCTTCATATTCCGCTTTTGCTTCGTTATAGCATTGGATATCGAATTCATCCTCTATTCGCTCCATAACGGTGCGGCGAATGTACTCCGATACGGTTTCTCCATAAAGGTTAGCAAAAGTTTTTATAAGCTCGTTTTCTTTTTCAGTTACCCTTAATGAAATAGACATAGTTTCACCTCCTCGACTGTAATACAAGTGTACTACATAATATGCGTTTTGTCAATAGTTTTATGCCAAAAAGTCAAGGAGAGTGGTCAAAAATATGGTCAATATCAATAGTCACGGTCGGGGGTCAAGTTCAAGGGTCAACAATTAGAGCCAATGTGCAGCGCGGGCAAGCGCGGTCAAAGTTCAAAGTCAATGTCCGGCGCCGCCGTTCTGAGTCACCAACACCGCAAAATCTGCGTTACCTTCAACGCAAAATCTGCGTTGCCGAGAACGCAAAACCCCGCCGATTTCTCGACGGGGTTTTGCTTGATTGTAGACGGTTTTGTGATATGAATTTGTCGCACAGATGTCG
>JAETTR010000203.1 GCA_021768985.1 Bacillota bacterium | reverse complement strand
TGCCGTGCTCGTAGCGGATCACTTCTTCCGTTTCGCGGAAGGTATAATCGGCGGGCGGATTGAAAAAGAGATGCAGCGCGCCGTGGCAGCCGTCCGTTTCGAAGGAGTATCCGCCGTGATCGGTCAAGGTTAAGCGGACGGCGTTTCCGTCGCGCAAGGGCGTTACCCGTTTGGCAAGCGGACGGATCGCGACGGAGCGGAAATCCTGCGGCAGTTTCACTTCGACTTCGGCTTTTTTCGCGCCTTCGAATGAAACGAAATAGGCAAGCTCGCGTTGCGCGGTTTCCCGCTGCCGGCCGGGCCAACGGCGGTTGATCGGGGCTTTGGAAACGTACATGCCGTATACGGGCGCGGCAATTCCGTTTACGGTAACTTCGATCGGAAGAGGAGCCTCTTCCGCAAGCGTATAAGTCTGTATCATCGGATTCTCCTTTGGCACCATTATAACTGATTTTTCGGGTCGGCGCTATACCTTTTTTATCGAAAAGTTATGAATTTTTCATATTCCGAAACAGACAGAAACGGGCTCGGACAAATTGTCCGAGCCCGTCCCGATCCGCCGAAGCAAGCGATCGGCGGTTTTTACGCCGAACGGGTGAGTTTTACGGTGAGCACCGTCATGTCGTCCTCGGCGCGGTCGCCGTATCGCGAAAGGGCGTTCTTTAAAATTTCTTCGGCGAGCGATTGCGGGTTCAGGGGCCGCTGTTCGCTCAGATAGGCGCACAGGTCCGCCGAAGAGCCGAATGCGGAAGTCACCCCGTCGCTCATGAAAATCAAAAAGTCGTCCTCCTTCATTGTCACCTGCAGGGTCGCGGGGTGCACCGCTTCGAGCATTCCGATCGGGAGAGATTCGCCCTCCAAAATTTTCAGTTCGTCGCCCGAAAGCAGAAATCCCACGGGCGAACCGATCTTGACCACGTCGGCGCAACCGGTGTCGAGATCGACCGCCGCAAGGTCGAGGCAGGAGAAGCTCTCTTCCGAGGAGAGGGCGATCAGGCGGTTCACGGTGGAGAGCACGGTGTCGGAGGGCATTTTCGCTTTGTAAAAGCTTTCGAACAGCGAAAGGGTGCGGTCGGAAATGCTCCGCGCTTCCTCGCCGCTGCCCATGCCGTCGGAGAGGGCGACGAGGAATCTCCGTTCGTCGATTTTCAGAATGGAGTGGGTGTCGCCGTTCGCCTGTTCTCCCTCCTTGGGGCGGGAAGCCACGCCGAACGCCGCGTCGAAGTTTGCTTTGCGTTTCAGCACGAAGCACGCCCGATCGTTCGTCAGCGGAATCTTTTCCGCAAGCGAGAGGGGAACGTTGAGCACGCCGCCCGCGATCTTGCAGAGCTCCTTTCCGTTTACGCGGTTGGATAGGGTGATATTCACGGTCAGGTTGCTTCCCTCGCCGTAGAGAAAGATTTCGTAGCTGAGAAGTCCGGCTTGCGCAAGGGCGGAGGAGAGGGCGTTTTCCGCATCGGAAAAGGAGTATTCCTCGCTCTGTTCGAGCGCGATATGGCGCAGAATTTCGCTTACGCCGTGCGCCTGTTCGGCAAGGAGCCGCCTGCCCGCCCGCGCGGCTTCCATGTCGGCAACGTAACGGCGGTATTCGGCGAGCAGCTTGTTGAGCGCGAACAACAACCCTGCGGAATTGTTGCACACGGAGGAGATTTCGGCGGGCAGGTCGATCAGGTTGACCCGACCTTTGGCTTTGCCCACGGCGATCAGTTTGTCCATGCTCTCTTTGATGCGCGCGTTTTCGCACTTGCGCAGATTGGAGCAGCCGCGGCAGAGGGTGTTGAACAGCCGCGCGCGGATCTGTTCTCCCGAATTGTCGGGGCGGTCCTCTTCGTAAAAGGCGTTTTCGATCTCGCGGAAGAGAGAGGAGACCTCGTAGAGCTGTTCGCCCACGGCGCGACGGTTTCGGTTGATCGCCACGCGGGGCAGATTGCGTTCGCGGTAAAAGAGCAGTCCGTTCTTTGCCTTTTGCAACAGCTTGTCGGGAATACAGCAGAGGGCGATCACGGGCAGGGCGCACGCGAGCACGGTAAATACGATTTCCGCCGCGCTTCCCGCGTAAACGCCGTGCAGGTACGCCGCGACCAGATACGCCGCCGTCAGCGCGAGCGCGGAGGGAACTCTGCCGTACGGGATAAAGAGGAGCGTGAAACAGCCGTAAACGGTGAATTCCGCAAGGGGGAGCGCGCTCGCCTGCGCCACGCAGAGCGGCAAAGAAAGCACTGCGGCGAAAGGTACGGCAGACGCGTTTTTGGTCAGCGCGACGGCGAGGAGAACCGCGGGCAGGGTGACGAGCGCAACCGCGGGCGCGCCGAACGCGCCGTAAATCCCCAGCCCGAGGAAGAGCCAGCAGAGGGCGAGCTCGCAAAGCTCGCCCGCGGTCAGCCTGCAACGGAAGGCGCGGAAGAGCAGCGCGTGGAGCCCGCCGTCGAAGAGCACGGAGAGCAGAAACAGAAATACGGCGAGAATCGCCCGTTGCGCCGTGACGGGAATATCGAAGATCGGATAGCCCGTATGCGGATAGAGGAAGATGAAGGGGAGCTGACAGAGCGCGGCGTACAGGGCGCGTCCGTACTTTACCTGCCGCGAAAGACGGCGGTATACGGCGAACACGACGAGCAGAAAGGCGGCTTGAATCGCGCAGACGAGGAGCGCGGAAAGGGAGAGCGCCGCCGC
Source organism: Bacillota bacterium (assembly GCA_021768985.1). Taxonomy (GTDB): domain Bacteria; phylum Bacillota; class Clostridia; order Christensenellales; family Borkfalkiaceae; genus Gallimonas. The sequence goes on along the minus strand of JAETTR010000203.1, from coordinate 448 downwards.
CGAGGAAGCGAGATACCCCGCCCCGCAGACGAATTCGTTCATGCCGCAGCAGAGCGCGGCGAAGAAGAGCGCGAAGGCGAGCGGTTCTTTTTGAGGAAGAGCAAAGTTCAAAAGCGCCATGCCCGCATAAAGGGCGAGATACGTGAGTGCGCGTTTGACGGGAAACGCGCGTCTTGCGGAAAACTTTCGCACGGGAAACACCTCTTACGGTTTTTCTTACCATTATAAAGGCGTTGCGCCTGCTAACGTGCGGTTAATTCGTACGAATTTGTCGAATCGGGAAGATTTGCTTTTTTGCGCAAAGAAAACCCCCGCGCTCGGCACGGGGGATTGATTTTGCATTCAGTTGTGAGGAGCGTTGTTCCTCAACCGACTGTCAGGCTATTATTTTCATTCGAGTGCGGGTGCGACCGTTTTGCGCGCGATCGGTCTGCAAGCCGCTTGTTTC
>JAETTR010000202.1 GCA_021768985.1 Bacillota bacterium | reverse complement strand
AAGGTGGTAAACGAGTTCCCGCCGAGGTCGGCGCTCGCTTCGTACAGACTGTTGTCGATCTTTTGCATCACCGTATAAAGCGGGAGAATCATAAAGGGTAAAAAGTCGTACACCATGCCGAATATGGTGTTGAAATAGTTCGCGCTTCCGAGCAGACCGACCCAATTGAGCAGTTCGCGGATCGCGTTGATGCGAAGTACGAAGTTGATCCACATGGGGGTCACGAACAGCAAAAGCAATACGTGCTTCTTTTTGATCTTGCTTCTCGCCAGAATATACGCGACGGGATAGGCGATCAACAGCGCGATCGCCGTCGTCACGAGCGCGATCACGAGCGAATACACGATCGTCGAGAGTTTCGTCGGGTCGGAAAAGAAGTTGGCGAAGTTGCGGAACGAAAAGTGCATGTTCGTATCCGTGAACGCGTACACGACGATCACGATCATGGGTACGAGTACGAAGAAGAGGAGAAAGACGGCGTAGGGAATGCACAGCGTCTTTCTGGAAAAACGCAGCTTCATCTCTTCTTTTCCTCCGTATTTTTCAGCGTAAGCTTGATTTTATCCTTTGGCACGATAACGGACACGAAGTCGTTTTCGTTCCAGAGATCCTGCGTCATGAACACGAAGTCGTCCTCGCTCTCTTCGGTGCGCACGATCAGGCGGTAGTGGTCGCCCTTATAAATAATGGATATAATGTGCCCCGTCGTGCCGCCCGCTTCCGCGTCGTCGCTGATCGTTATGTCGCCGAGCCCGATTTCCACCTTTACTTCGGTGCCCGTCAGATCGATTCGTTCGCCCGCGGCGGTGACGAGATAATCCTCGTCGTCGATATGACTGCCGGGATAGAGGGTGGTGACGTCGCATTCGAATTCGCCGTCCGCAAATTCTACGGTGTTGCGCTTGGTAATCACGCCGTCGAAGAAGTTGGTCGTATACTTAGGTTTCATCAGATGAATTTCGTCGGGCGAAATCTTCATTCCGATCGTTTCTCCTTCTTTGCGGCTCTCCGTGCTGTTGATCACGACTTCGAACTTGCCGACCTTGACGGTGATTTCGTAATGGATTCCCTTGAATACGACGGAGATAACTTTTCCTTGCAGCACGCCTTCGCCCGCGGGGCACATGTCGATGTCCTCGGGGCGCACGACGACGTCCACGGGTTCGTTTACGTCGAAGTCGTCCACGCAGTCGAAGGTCTTGCCGCAGAACTTGACCTTGCGTTTGCCGACCACCGTGCCGTTGAAGATATTACTTTCGCCGATAAAGTCCGCCACGAAGGTATTGGCGGGTTCGTTATAGATATCGGTGGGGGTGCCGATCTGCTGTACGACCCCGTCGGACATGACGACGATCGTATCCGACATGGTGAGCGCTTCTTCCTGATCGTGCGTGACGTAGATAAAGGTAATGCCGAGCCGTTTGTGCATCTCTTTGAGCTCGATCTGCATTTCCTTGCGCATTTTTAAATCGAGCGCGCCGAGGGGCTCGTCCAGAAGAAGGATTTCGGGTTCGTTCACGATTGCGCGGGCAATCGCCACACGCTGTTGCTGACCGCCCGAAAGGGTGGAAACGGCGCGCTTTTCAAACCCTTCCAGATCGACGAGGGCAAGCGCGCGTTCTACTTTTTCGCGGATCTCTTTCTTCGTCAGCTTTTCTTTTTTGTCGTATTCCTCGCCCGCTTCGTTGCGGTAGGTGTTCAGAACTTTTTTGCATTTCAACCCGAACGCGATATTTTCATAGATGTTTAAATGGGGGAAGAGCGCGTAGCGCTGGAATACCGTGTTTACGGGGCGCTTATTGGGCGGGAGATAGGAGATATCTTTCCCGTTCAAAAGAATCTGTCCGCTCGTGGGGGTGTCGAATCCCGCGATCATGCGGAGCGTCGTCGTCTTTCCGCAGCCGGAGGGACCGAGCAGGGTCACGAACTCGCCTTTGTTTATCGCAAGATTTACGTTGTCGATTACAAGCATGTCATCGTAGCTTTTGGTGACGTTGATCAGTTCGATAATCGGTTTCGCCATAATGTCGTTCTCCTTTGTTTAAAAATTGGGCGGGGTGGAGATCCAAAGGAATTTCGCTTTGCTCTTTCCCAGATTGATAATATAATGTTCTTTGTTTGCGGTCAGATAAAAGCTCTCGCCTTTCTTTGCGGTATGCCGCTTTCCCGCTTTTACGATCGCGATCCTTCCTTCGAGCACGAACCCGAATTCTTCGCCCTCGTGGGGAAAGTCCGTCTGCGTGGCGGCGCCCGCTTCGAGTTCTACGAGTACGGGCTCCATCATGTTCTTCTGCGCGTTGGGGATCACCCATTGCCAGATCATGCCGTCGGACTGCTTCTCGATATACTCTTCGTCGGTGAATACGATCTTTTCTTCCGGTTCCTCGTGAAAGAAGTCGTTCAGACTGCTCCCGAGCGCGTTGAGAAGGTCGCACAGCGTCGTGATGGAAGGACTGGTCAAATCGTTTTCGAGCTGGGAAATGTATCCCTTGGTCAGCTCGCAACGGTCGGCGAGTTCTTCCTGCGTTAAATTTTTCTGTTGGCGCAAAACTTTCAGCTTCGAGCCGAGTTCCATCGGGTTTTCCTCCGTGCGGTTTAGTAATTGTAAACTTTTTGCCTTTTTTTACGAAACCATTCTGAAACTAAACCAAAAGTTTAATAAAAATAAACCAATTACCGCGGAAGAGTATATTATATCCTGCGCGGAATGTCAACTGTTTGAAAGGGTGTTTCGTCATAAATTCTTGTTCTTTTACAAATTCTGCGGGAATAAGATAGACAGAGAGGGGAGAAGGGCGTAAAAAAACCTCTGCCCGATCGGGCAGAGGTGAAAAAACGAAATATTTACGCGGCGAGCGAAGCGAGCTTTTTCGCAAGCTTTGCTTTTTTGTTTGCGGCGTTGTTTTTATGGAGAATCCCTTTGGTCACCGCGGAATCGATTGCCGAAACGGTTTCGGGATAGAGGGCGTTCGCCGTATCCTTATCGCCGGCGTTCACTGCGGCAAGGAATTTCTTAATCGTCGTCTTTAATGCGGACTTGATTGCTTTGTTCTGTTGCGATTTCTTTTCGGTAACCAGAACGCGTTTTTTCGCGGATTTAATGTTGGGCACGATATTTACTCCTTTCATTTGAGCTGAAT
>JAETTR010000201.1 GCA_021768985.1 Bacillota bacterium | reverse complement strand
GATTCCCGCGGGTTCGCGCGCAACGCATCAGGCGGACAAACAAATCAACAACCTGCTCACCGAAGAGAATCTGGACAAAGTGGAAAGATTGCTCCCGATCGCATCGGAGCTCGAGGTTCCCCTTTCAGCGCTCGCTCTCGCCTGGATTCTGCGCAAAAAGCAGATCTCTTCGGTCATTACGGGCGCGAGCAAGCCCGAACAGCTCCGCGCGAACGCGGGCGCAAGCGGACTGAAAATTCCCGACGACGCCCTCGACGAAATCGAAAAAATTCTCGACTATCACCCCTTTTCAAGAAAAATCGGATAACCGAAAACAGCGTAAAACGCGCCGCCCGATACGGGCGGCGCGTTTTTTATTTCCCCTCCGCGGCAAAAACGGCTTGCACTAAAATCTGCACCGCCGCCTCGCACACGAGCGAGCTTTCCCCCTCGGCAAGAATCCGCACGACGGGTTCGGTTCCCGAAGCGCGCAGAAGCACTCTGCCCTCCGCGGTGACCTCTTCCGCCTTCGCGACGGCGGCGAGCACGCCCGCGTTCGCGAGCACGGACTTCTTATCCGTAACCCGAACGTTTGCCGAACGCTGGCAGAGCTTCCCGTAGCCGCGCGTCAGACAGGAGAGCGTACACTTGCTTTCGAGCACCGTTTCCGCCACCATGAGCGCGGTTAGAATCCCGTCGCCCGTCGTGGCGTACTTCCGGAAGATGACGTGACCGGACTGCTCACCGCCGAGCAAGAACCCGCTCTTTACCATCTCCTCGTACACGAACTTGTCGCCCACCTCGGTCAGCCGTACGGCGACGTTCTCTTTTTCGAGAGATCGCACCAGCCCGTAATTGCTCATGACGGTGGCGACGATCCCCCCGCCGTCGAGCTCCCCCTTATCCCGCATACGCTTGGCGCAGAGATACAAAACCCCGTCGCCGTCCACGACTTCCCCGCGCTCATCGGCGCAGATACAGCGGTCGGCGTCGCCGTCGAACGCAAACCCCATGTCGAGGGAATGCTCGGCGACTAGCCTGCACAGGCGTTCGGGGTGCGTGGAGCCGCAGTTCTCGTTGATGTTGGTGCCGTCGGGCGAAGCGCCCGTCAGATAGACCTGCGCGCCGAGCGCGTCGAACACCGCTTTGGAGATCGCCCAGGCGCTCCCGTTGGCGCAGTCGAGCCCCACGCGAAGCCCGCGGAAGGAAGAACGCGGTACCGAGAGCAGATAGGCGAGATAGCGGTTTCTGCCCGCAACGTAGTCGACCGTGCGCCCGATCTTCTCCCCCGTGGCAAAGGGCAGAACCCCGCCGTCGAGGTAGTCCTCCACAAGCGCGAGGAGCTCCTCCTCCATCTTCTCGCCCATACCGTTCAACAGCTTAATGCCGTTGTCCGTATAGGGATTGTGGCTTGCGGAGATCATCACGCCGCAGTCGAACCCGTCGGTGCGCGCCACGTACGAAACGGACGGCGTAGTGGTGACGTGCAGGAGATAGACGTCCGCGCCCGAAGCGGTCGCGCCCGCCGTAAACGCGTACTCGAACATATAGGACGAAAGACGGGTGTCTTTTCCGACGACGATCCTCGCCCTGTTTTGCTTTCCGCGGGAATAATACGCCCCGAGAAAACGCCCGATCTGAAACGCCTGCACTGCGGTGAGCGACTCGTTCGCCCGCCCGCGAAACCCATCGGTTCCGAAATATTTACCCAAAAAAACGCACCTCCCGAACAAACCATTGTATGCGGAGATGCGCCTTTTCGTGCCTGATATTCAATGATTGCTTTTTTGTTTTATTCGTCGTCGGCTTGCGCCATGTCCTCCCGGTACTTCTTGATCTCCTCTTCCGCTTCCTTTTTCTCCTTGCGGTTCTTCGCCGTCAGGATCATGAAGATAATGAACAGGATCAGGCTGATTACGCTGACGATAATCTGCCACAGCGGGAAGTCCTCCGGTAACAGTCCGCCGAACAACCCTTCGCTTCCAGGCATCTTGAACTCGCTCCCCAGCGTTTCCGCAGGGTTCCAGTTTCCGTTCTCGTCCTCCGCCAATAAGTCCGCATTCTGCTTTTCGCTCTCCTTGATCTTCGCCGATACCGTATACGTGCTCCCCTTCTTCAGCTTGTCAACGGGCACCACCTTGTTGTTCTTGTCGCGGTACTCGTATTCGATCAGGTCTTTGAATTCGGCGGGTACGTTCAGCGTCTGTCTCCCGTTCTCGTCCGTCGTCCATTCGCCCTTAATCTCCGCCTTCCCGATCTCGAACTCGTATTCCAGCGGGGTCTGGTCGTACGTCGTGCCCGTCCAGTAATAGTTCCCGTTCACCCGCGCGATTACTTTGTATTTCCCCGCGTTCTTCTGCGTGAAATAGCTCTTGTCTACTTCCGTTTCGTTTCCGTTCTCGTCCACCGCGTACAGCTTCACCTTTCCGCTGTCTACCATGCTCTCGAGATCGCTCGGCAGGAAGTTCTGGTCCGAGCCCGTAAACGTACTGTTCGGCGGCGTCGGCGACGTCGGCTTCGCGATCGGATCGGGCGGGTTCGACATGTCCAGCATAAAGAACGTTTTTTCCGAATCCACGCCCGTCAGGAACTCGATCTCCACGTTCTCCTCGTTCCCCGCGATCGCCCCGATCGTCTGGCGGAACTGCTCGTTGTATCGGTTCACGAGCTCTGCCGCCGTGACTGCGTTCCCGCTCATGTCCGTGAACTTATCCTCTACGATATTCGAAGGATAGTTATTCGACGCGTACGACGGATGCCACGGCGAATTGCCGTCTCCCTGCCAGTCCACGATCTGAATCTTTAACTTGTTCACCGTGATCTGCGCAGAATAGGTCGGTAGCGTGCCGATCACTCCGTTCTCCACGAACTTCACGTTCGCCTTGTCGATGATCTCCACCGTGATCCCGTATCTGCCCGCGTCCTTGATCCCCGCAAGGATCGCCTTGACCTCGTCCGGCGTCGGATTGTTCGGATCGGCGCAGGTCGCAGACGTGAACAGCGTCTGCGCGTTGTTCTGCTGATCCCGCTTCGTCAGCCCCGTCAGCTTGTAGTATACCCCCAGTTCCGCGGGGTCCAGTCCCGCGAACGAGAGAATGTCCAACGTCTGACCCGTGAACTCGTGCGTCGCGTCGCTCTTCGGCGCGTTAATCTTCTTCGGCTCGATCGTCCACGCCTGCGTGCTCGCCGCGATCCCGTTCGCGTCCGGCTGGAAGGGCATCGATCCCAACGTA
>JAETTR010000200.1 GCA_021768985.1 Bacillota bacterium | reverse complement strand
AAAAGGGAACAGAACAAGCGTCCGGACCCGTTACCCCGAATCCCGCTCCTCAGGCGCCGAAGGAAACGACGCTCTCGGATTTAAGGGAATTTGTCGGATTAAACGCTTACGGCGATCCCGAGGATATGGGGAATATCGTGGTGGAATGCAAAGATCTCGGCAAAATGTACGGGAACTTTACGGCGTTGTATCAGGTGGGATTCCGCATTCCGGCGGGCGGAATCGTAGGACTGTTGGGTCCGAACGGGAGCGGCAAAACGACGCTCATTAAGCTTGCAATGGGCATGCTGCAACCGACGACCGGAGAGATCCTTGTGGACGGCAAAAAGCCGAGTGCGGAAACACGCGCGGTTACGGCGTATCTGCCCGACGCAAACTATCTTTGCGATTGGATGCGGGTGGAACAGCAGGTGACTTATTACGCCGATTTCTTTGCGGATTTCCGCAGAGACAAGGCGGAGGCGATGCTTTCCCGTCTCGGAATCGGTTTGAAGCAAAAGATCAAAGCGCTTTCCAAAGGGAACAAGGAAAAGCTCGGTTTGATTCTGACCATGTCGCGGGATGCGAAAGTGTACATACTGGACGAACCGATCGCTGGCGTAGACCCCGCCGCGCGGGACTTCATTCTCGAAACGATTATGGCGAACAAGCCCGATTATGCGACGATCTTTTTATGCACGCACCTGATCGCGGATATCGAACCCGTGCTGACGCACGCGATTTTCCTGAAGAACGGGCAGATCGCGCTCAACGCGCGCGCCGACGTGGTGCGCGAAAGGACGGGGAAGACGCTTGACGAGCTCTTCCGGGAGGTGTTCAGATGGTAGGAAAACTGATGAAGTACGAACTGCTTGCGATTTTCCGCACGCTGTTGTATATGTCGGTCGTGTCGTTGGTGCTTGCCTGCATCGCGAGAATCTTCCTGGCGGTGAACGCCGATTCCGTTGCGGGCGTGCTGTTTACGTTTTTTGCGATCATGGTGGCGATCATGCTCGTATTCGTCGCCTTTGTTGTAAGCGTCTCGCGGTTCTTCCAATCGCTGTTCAAAGGGGAGGGGTACATGACGTTCTCTCTGCCCGTATCCGCAACGCAGTTGCTTGTGGCGAAGTTGCTTTCCGCGATTGCGGCAATGTTTATCGGCGTTTTGGTATGCGTGCTCTCTTCGTTGATTATCTTTACGGGCTTTACGGGTGAATTGTGGGAGGAAATCGTATTGATGTTCAATAACATTCTCAACGTGTACGGTTCGGTGTTGTCGTCCGATCCACTGCTCGTTGTGGAGTTGATTTTCAATCTGATCGTCACGATTCCCATGTCGCTGCTGGTGTTCTTCTTAATCGAATCGCTCGGGCAGCTCTTTACCAATCACCGCAAGGGCTATACGTTCGGAATCGGCGTTGCATTCCTGGTCGTCGTTTCTCTGTTGGAAAGCTTCTGCTTCGACCCGATTTTCGGGATTCTGGCGGACGTGAACGTCCATTTGGCGAATGGGCTTCAGATCATCGTTTGCGCGGCGGTGGACGTAGGTTGCTTCTTTGTGACGCGCTATCTTTTAACCAAAAAGCTTAACCTTATCGTATAAAGCGTATTATTACGAACTATAAAAATCGAGCCTTTCCGAATCCGGAAAGGCTCGATTTTTTGATCGTTTGTCAGGATAAACTGATCCGTTCCTGCTTCACGAGCCGATAACCTTTTTTCGGCTTGCGGCGGAAGAAGTCGATTTCCGAACCGAAACGGGAAAGCAAAACCGCACCGACGATTACAACGGCGGTAAGGCATAAAACCGTAATCGCCCACGCGTCGAGCGACTCGCCTTTCACGCGCGTCCAGAGCTCGTTGATCGTATCGTCCGCTTCTTTGCCGTAATAACCCATTACCGCACAGCGGGGAGTCGATTCCCGAGGCGGGTATTGCGCGAAAAGCTGGCGTTTCAACTGTTCTTCGGGGGCGAAAAGCGTGTAATCGCCTTCGCCGAAGAAATAGCTCAAATCGTATTCCACGGCAGTTTCGTCGTCTTCCTCCGCGCCATACGTGTACGCCGCGTATTCGAACATTTCGTCGCCCGCGATTGCGGAGGTGTAGCCGATATAATAGGAGTTGCGGACTGCGTTGTGGGGGAGCGCCATATAATTGATAAAAGCGTGCGCCGCCTGCGCGACCTGTTCCGATCTGTTCTTGTCCTTCGGGATCACCCAACCGTCGAAGAAGAGGTTCGCGCTCTCCTTCGGCATATAGAAATTGAGCTCCACGCCGTTGTCCTCGGCTTCGTCCATGGCGTATACGGCGTCGCCGCTCCATGCGAAATTCATGGAAATCGTTCCTTTCACCATGTCCGATTTGCCCGTATCCGTTTCGAATCCGAAGATATTCGCTTTCATTCGTTGAAGGATCTTTTCTACTTCGGCGATCGATTGGTCGTCGATCCGGTTCATGATTTCCGTAACTTTTTCGTTATAAACTTTGTCGGAAAGCGCGCCGCTCTCGTTTTGTTCTTTCAGAGCAAGCAGCTCGTCCTGATACAGAATGCCGAGCGCGACGAAGTAGGAATCGCGCACGTTGTCCTTGGTGGTGACTTTTCCCTTGTAATCGGGGTTGAGCATAATCGCCCAGCCGTCGCGTTCCAGATCTTCTTCTTTTACCGTTTCGGGATTGTATACGAGTCCCGTCGTTCCCCACATATAGCCCGCGGCGTAATCGCTCCAATGCTTCGTTTCGCCGGTCGAAAGGGTAATCGTGCCTTCCTCGAACTTGTCCTGAATAAAGCGCGAAACGTTGCGGACGTAGTAGTTATGTTCGTCCGTCTCATCGAAGAAGGATTCGTCGAGCGGTTGAATCATATCCTCGGCGGCAAGCTTCATGATCATGTATTCGGACGGACAGACAAGATCGTATTTGTTGCCGAGCTTCAATTGGTTGTACAGATCCTCGTTCGTGCCGAAGGTGTTGTATTCCACGCGCACGGGCGTGTTGTAAGTCTTTTCGTACCAGTGTTCGAAATCGCTGATGATGTCCGGTCCGCTCTTATCGAAGGGGATTCCCGTTTCTTGCTCGTACCGCGCCATGTATTCTTCCGTGACGAGATCGGATTCGATTTCGCTGACTTTGTGGGTGACTTCGTCTTCTTCGTGCAGTTCATCGTAAATGAACGAGCCTTTTCCGCCGTCGTCGATATACTCTTCCCAATTGTATACGCGGAGCACGATCGCGTCTTTTGAAGAACAGC
>JAETTR010000199.1 GCA_021768985.1 Bacillota bacterium | reverse complement strand
TGACGTGGATAAGCCCCGCAATCTTGCAAAAAGCGTTACGGTTGAATAAAGACGGGGAGTAAGCGGAAATCAAATGAAAAATAAATACAGAAAACTGAAAGATATCGCGTTGCTCGTGTTGTTAGACGCCGTTGCTGTGACAGCTTCCGCGTTTTTGTCGCTTGTGATGACGCAGATCCAGTTCAATTTGAAAGTGGATTTCGTGTATTGGCTTCTGATCAATCTTGCGGCTATATTTTTCTTTTTCGGGATTTTCCGTTTATACTCGATTGTTTTCACTTCGGTAGGATTAAACGATACTTTAAAAACCGTAGGGGCAACGATTTGTATTTATTGCGTTAACATTTGTTGCACATTCTTTTTTGAAACGGTAAATATCAAACTCGCAACGGTATATTGTATCGTTCTTTTCTGTCTTACGTTGCTTGCTCGTTATTCGCAGCGGCTGTACTATGCGGTTCGCTTTTCCATCAGCAAACGAAATAAGCATAAAGTGCGCGCTATGATCGTCGGCGGGGGAAGCGCGGGGACCATGCTCCTGCGCGAAATTCAGACGACGGACAAGATATCTTATCTTCCGCTTTGCGTGATCGACGACGACGAAACGAAGGTCGGCAAGCGCATTTACAATATAAAAATCGTCGGTACGACGGCGGACATCGTGCGGTATGCGGAGAAATATGCGATCGAAGAAATTTTGATTGCGATTCCGACGGCGCCCAAAGCCGAGCTGAAACGGATATACGATATTTGTGAACAAACGAATTGCAAAGTCAAAACTCTGCCCGGTATTTATCAGATCGTCAGCGGCGAGGCGAGCGTTTCCGCTTTGCGCGAGGTTCAGATTACCGACCTTTTGGGGCGCGATCAGGTCAAGGTCAATCTCGACGAGATCATGGATTATATCGAAAATCAGGTTGTGCTCATTACGGGCGGGGGCGGTTCGATCGGCAGCGAGCTTTGTCGGCAGATTGCCACGCACAATCCCAAACGGCTGATTATACTCGATATTTACGAAAACAACGCTTATGATATCGAACAGGAACTCCGTCGGAATCACCCCGATTTGAACCTGCTTGCTTTAATTGCAAGCGTGCGCGATGAGAGCAAGATAGAGGATGTTTTCAAAAAGTACAAGCCTGACATCGTGTTCAATGCCGCCGCACATAAGCATGTGCCTCTTATGGAGACAAGTCCCAACGAAGCGGTCAAAAACAATGTGTTCGGTACGCTCAACGTGGCGAGATGTGCGGATAAATTCAAGGCGAAAGTATTCGTGCAGATTTCAACCGACAAAGCGGTGAATCCTACAAACGTTATGGGCGCGACCAAGCGCATTTGCGAGATGATCATTCAGACGATCGGAAAGCACAGTAAAAATACCAAATTCGTTGCCGTGAGGTTCGGGAACGTACTCGGTTCAAACGGTTCCGTGATTCCGTTGTTCGAAAAGCAAATTAAAGAGGGCGGACCCGTCACCGTTACACATAAGGATATCATTCGTTATTTTATGACGATTCCGGAGGCGGTTTCCCTCGTCTTGCAGGCGGGCGCGTATGCGCAGGGCGGACAGATCTTCGTACTCGACATGGGCGAGCCAGTCAAGATATACGATCTCGCTTATAACCTAATTAAATTCTCGGGATTGGAGCCAGGCGTGGATATCGAGATTAAATGCACCGGTTTGCGCCCCGGAGAAAAGCTTTACGAAGAGCGTTTGATGGATGAAGAGGGAATGCAGAAAACGCCGAACGGGTTAATCAACATCGCAAATCCCATTCAGCTCGACGAATCGTTTCTGTGGAGTACGCTCGAAAAGCTTCGTGTAGCGGCAAAAGACGAAACTCCGGATATGAAGCAACTCGTCGCCGAGCTTGTCACAACCTATAAACCGCAAAATTGAATTTAATCAAATAAAATCCGATGAAACCGACCGATTAAAAGGTTTCATCGGATTTTTTTAACACATTTTATTTTCTTCGATTAGTTTTCCGCATTGAAAGCTGATCGCATTATCGATTGTTGTTTCGGCGATAGCGTTCAACGCTTCCTGCGTTAGAAATCCTTGGTGCGAAGTGACGATAACGTTCGGGAAGGACAGAAGCCTTGCCGTTGTCGAATGCTCGAGAATATCATCTTCCAGATTTTCAAAAACGTAATCGTCTTCTTCTTCGTAGACGTCTAACGCTACTCCGAAAAACTTTTTATCGCGGATACCTTTGATCAGGTCGTCCGTTTTGATGAGTCCGCCTCTCGAAGTATTGACCAGAATAACGCCGTCCTTCATCATAGCAATGGTTTCCTCGTTGATTAAGTGATAGGTGTCTCCGATCAAAGGGCAATGCAAACTGATCAGATCGGATCGTTTGAGCAGTTCGGGCAGATCCACGTATTCGATATCGTTGCTTTTTTGCGGATATTTGTCGTACGCGATCACTTTCATTCCGAATCCGTTGCATATCTTCGCCATAGCTAAACCGATTTTTCCCGCACCGACAATACCGGCGGTTTTTCCGTAAAAATTAAAACCGGAAAGCCCTGTTAACGCGAAATTGTTTTCCCGCACCTTAATGTAGGCTTTGTGTATTTTGCGGTTTACAGCGAGCGCCAACCCCATAGCCATTTCCGCAACGGCTTGCGGGGAGTAATTCGGAACGCGCATTACGCAGATATTTTCTTGGCGGCACGCTTGAAGATCGACGTTATTGTAGCCGGCGCAACGTAGTAAAATCAGCTTCACCTGATTCTCTTTCAGACGTTTTACCGAGCGGGCGTCTACTTCCGTATTTACAAAGATGCAAATTGCATCGTATCCGTTCGACAGTCTTGCCGTTTGATAGTCGAATTCGCTTTGCAAATATACGATTTCTAAGTCTTTTTTGTCTTTGCAATGCTTTTCAAAAACTTCTTTTTCGTAATTTTTTGTTCCGTAAAATAGTATTTTCATAAAAGATTTCCTTCATTTTTTTCTAATTATTTTCCAATTCCAAAGAGAATATAACATAGTGAGTTTGGGAAAAAGGTTTTTAATTCGGTCAATTAGTTGAATAAGCAACTACCGAGGATTCCTCGGTAATCCAAGTTGAAAGATTAAGAAAAGTGATGATACGATTTAATAAAATTATAATTACGCAAAACTCCCATGACCGCATTTTGTCATGGGAGTTTTGCGTAATTATAAAGGAAGAACCAGCCAAAACTCTTTGCTATTCACAAAAAGGTTCGACTGGTTCCATTCTGGTGC
>JAETTR010000198.1 GCA_021768985.1 Bacillota bacterium | reverse complement strand
TCCGCTCTATATCTATCTCGATATCGTGTTTTTGTGCGCGCTGTGCGGGCTGTTGATTGCAAAAAAGAAATATCTTACGCTGTTGTGGGGGCTCGCGGGCGGCGTGCTGTACATGATCGTCGATTACGGCATTTTTCACCTGCTCACCCATTCCCGTTCGATCGAGGGCGGCAACCTCTTCTGGGTGCTTCTTTGGATGAGCATGAGTTACGGCATTACCAACTTCGTCTGGATCTGGCTGTGGTTTTCCAAAGACAGGCATCTGTTCGAGTGGTCGCTCCTCATCTGCGTGTGGTGGATCGCGGCGCCCATGCTCGCCGCCACGTTCGGCGCGGGGCTTGCGCCCATCAAAATTCAGCGAACGACGGGCGCGTATCACGGCTATATGGCGCTGATCCTCGTACTCGGCTACGGCGGGGCGATCGGGTTCAATCTCTTCCATAAAAAGAAAGAGGAACGCTTCCCGCTCGGGTGGATGCTCGCGATCGGAATCCTGGTGCAGTTTGCCTGGGAGTTTTCCCTGCTCGTGGGCGGGATCCGCAGCGCCGAGTTTGCGACATTCGGTGAAAAGATCACGACGCTCGTCGTCAATTCTCTTCTGGAAACCAATCTCGGCGCGGTGCCCATTTTCTGTATCTACGCGCTCGTCACTTCGCGCTATACCGAAACGCTGAAAAAACGCGCGGCGCCCGTCCGTTTCCTCGAACGCGTGGCGGAGCTCAACCGTATGCGCGTACGCGCAAACGAAACCGGAAATATGCCCGATCCCGCAAACGAGGAAGCGCGGGCGAAAAGCGAATAAAAGCCGAGGTTTGTTTCGGGAAAGTCTTGATTTTTTTGCGGCGGTGTGCTATACTGAATGAAGCTTCCGGTACAAATACCGTAACGGGAAAAGGGGAAACAGGATGAAGCCGGTTTACAAACGCATTTTACTCAAGCTTTCGGGCGAGGCGCTCGCGGGGGAACAGCGGTTCGGGTTGAACGAAAACGTCGTTTCCATGGTGGTCGATCAGCTCGTAAAGGTGCACGATATGGGCGTGGAAATCGCGCTCGTCATCGGCGGGGGCAACTTCTGGCGGGGGCGGCAGGGCACCAAAATGGACCGCACGACCGCCGACCACATGGGTATGCTCGCTACGGTCATGAACTCCCTTGCCTTGATGGACGCGATCGAGCAGAAGGGGATTCCCACCCGCGTGCAGACGGCGCTCAACATGGTTTCGGTTGCGGAACCCTACGTGTTGCGCAAGGCGCTTCATCACTTCGAAAAAGGGCGCATCGTGATCATGGCGTGCGGTACGGGCAACCCGTATTGCTCGACGGATACCGCGGCGGCGCAGCGCGCGTGCGAGATCAACGCCGACGTGCTCCTTATGGCAAAGAACGTGGACGGCATTTACGACAGCGACCCCAACGTGAATCCCGCCGCGAAGAAATACGACAGGTTGAGTTTCGGCGATATCGTCAATAAAGGATTAAAGGCGATGGACGCGACCGCCGCGACCATGTGTATGGAGAACGACGTGCCCGTGCTTGCGTTCGGGCTCGGCGAAAAAGATTCCATTCTGCGCGCCGTCTGCGGCGAGAAGATCGGCACCCTGATTTCCAACGGGAAATAATCGCGAGCGTTCGCAAACGAATATCATAAAGAGGAGAAAGAATATGATCGATAACGAAAAAGTAGAAGAAATCTTCCTCGTGCTCGAGGACAAACTCGATAAAACGGTGAACGTTTTAAAGGAAGAATTCTCTTCCATCCGCGCGGGGCGCGCCAATCCGCACGTGCTCGATAAGCTGATGGTGGAGGCTTACGGCGGCATGAGCCCGTTGAACCAGCTGGGCAACGTCTCTTCGGCGGACGCGCGCTGTCTTGTCGTTTCCCCGTGGGATAAGTCGCTTTTGAAAGCCATCGAAAAGGCGATTCTGACCTCCAACCTCGGCATCAATCCCACCAACGACGGCAACGTGATCCGGCTCGTTTTCCCCGAACTCACCGAAGAGCGCAGAAAGGAGCTCGTGAAGCAGGTGAAGAAGATGGGCGAGGACGCCAAGGTCGCCGCGCGCAACAACCGCCGCGACGCCATGGAAGCGTTGAAGAAGATGAAAACCGCCAAGGAAATTTCCGAGGACGAGAGCAGAAACTGCGAACAGGACGTGGAAAAGTCGGTCGGAAAGTGCGTGGAAGAAATCGACAAAACGGTCGCGGCAAAGGAAAAGGAGTTGCTCACCGTTTGACATGAAGAAGGGAAAAGAGGAATCCGCGGGGAGTCTGCCCGCACATATCGCGATCATCATGGACGGCAACGGCAGGTGGGCGAAAAAGCGGCTTCTGCCGCGGGGCGCGGGGCATCGCGCAGGCATGAACCGCATGATCGCGCTCGCCGAACACGCCTTTACACGGGGCGTGAAATACGTGACGGCGTTCGCCCTTTCCACAGAGAATCTGTCCCGCCCCAAGGAGGAGCTCGACGGGCTTTTTTCCCTCTTTCGCGAATATTTCGAAAAGAGCGCGAATACAATGCGTGAGAAAGGCGTGTCGCTCAAAGTGATCGGCGATCTTTCGCTGTTGCCCGAGGATATCCGCACGCTCGTGTCGGAGGGCGAAGCGCATACCGCGGGCGGAACGGTCGGCACGCTGATTCTTGCAATCGGCTACGGCGGGCGGCAGGACATCCTATCCGCGGTCAACGAGGCGGTGCGCCGCGGGAAAGAGGTGACGCAGGAGGAATTTTCCGCGTTGCTCTCTACGGGCGGGATTCCCGATCCCGATCTCCTGATCCGCACGGGCAGGGAGCTTCGCATTTCGAATTTTCTGCTCTGGCAATCGGCGTATACCGAGTTGTATTTTACGGAAACGCTCTTCCCCGACTTTTCGGAAAAAGAGTTGGATCGGGCTTTGGCTGCTTACGCAAAGCGGGAACGCCGCTTCGGGAAGGTTTAAGGAGAACTATGAGTAATACGAAATTGAGAGTGATTACGGGTACGGTGTACTTCGCCATTCTCGTCGGCGTATTTTGTCTGAAAATATTCGTGCACTAGCTGTGTTTCGACGCGCTGATTCTTTTGTTCAATATTATCGGCACCTACGAAATGCTCCGTGCGTTCGGCGACAAGATGCACCGTTCGCAAAAGCTCGTCGTAATGGCGTTTACCATACTCGTCATGCTGACGTATATCGTCATGGATTACGTGTACATCGATCATTTGCAGGTGAAATTTCCGACGCCGGGCGAAACGCCCGTGGGCAGAAACTATGC
>JAETTR010000197.1 GCA_021768985.1 Bacillota bacterium | reverse complement strand
AAGAAAAGGAATTTTTAAAGGAGCATACGATCCGCACGCTTCTGAATAAGTACTGCGCCTTTATGCCCTACGAAATTTTCCTCAATCCGAAGGAAGGCGAAGAGAACAAGCCCGTCAATACGACCGTGCCGCTCTATTTAAAAGACCCCAAGTCCTGCACGGAAGAGGAATACAAAAATTTCTATCGCGATACGTTCGCGGACTTTAACGAACCGCTGTTCTGGATCCATCTGAATATGGAATATCCCTTCCGCCTGAAAGGAATTCTTTACTTCCCCAAAGTCCGCAAGCAAGTGGAATTGGAGCGCGGACAGGTGAAGCTGTATTGCAACCAGGTGTATATTGCCGACAATATTAAGGAAGTCATTCCCGAATTTTTAATGCTTCTGAACGGCGTAATCGATTGCCCCGATATTCCGCTGAACGTATCCCGTTCCTTCCTGCAAAACGACAGTCAGGTACAGAAGATCGCAAAGCATATTACGAAAAAGGTTGCGGACAAGCTGACCGCGCTCTTTAAAAACGACAGGGAAAAATACGAAGCTTGCTGGAAGGATATTTCGACTTTCGTCAAATTCGGCTGCATCAAGGACGACGATTTCTATCAGAAAGTCAAAGAGATTCTGATCTTCAAGAATCTCGAAGGGAAATTCGTGACTGCCGAGAGCACGTTCGGCGAAGCAATCTCCGATGACGACGCGAAGGCGGGCAAGGAGCCCAAAGCCGTTTACTACGTTTCGGACGAGGATAAGCAAGCGGCGTACGTGAAAATGTTCCGCGACTCCGGGCTGGACGCAATCGTCTGCGATAACTATATTGACCCGCATTTCATCAGTTACCTCGAATACAAGAATCCTACGCGGGTTCGGTTCCTGCGTATCGACGCAGACGTGGCGGGTGCATTGAAAGAAGAAAACGGCGAGGATCAGGAACTTGAAAAACTGTTTACCGAAATCTTAAAGGAGAAAAAGGTAACGGTTAAAACGGAGAAACTGAAAAACGCGAGCGTGCCCGCAATCGTGAACGTTCCGGAATTCATGCGCAGAATGTCGGAAATGAACCGTTTCTATCAGATGGGCGAATCGCCTGCCGATATCACGTTGGTGCTGAATACGGCGAACCCCGCGGTTCAGGCGGTTGCGTCCGCAAAAGAGGACGAACGCGCCATCGCAGTCAAGCAAATTTACTATCTTGCGCTGATGGGATACCGTCCGCTGACCGCCGAAGAATCCGCCGAATTTTCGGAAGATACCGCAAAAATACTCGAAAAATTTTTAAAAAATAGTTAAATTCTTATATTATTAGCTTGACAATCCGGTCAAAAGCTGTTAGAATGTAGTCAGTGCAAGCGGGTCGTATCTACTTTTACTGTTCTACGGTTCGCATTTTAGGAGGTAGCGTTATGAGCGGAACCGTGAAATGGTTCAACGATGGAAAGGGCTACGGATTTATTTCCAACGACGAGGGTGGAGACGATATTTTCGTTCACTTCTCTGCCATTCAAACGGAAGGTTTCCGCACTTTGAAAGAAGGGCAGAAAGTCACGTTTGAAACAGAACCCGATCCCAAAGACAGCGGCAAACTTCGTGCCGTAAACGTGGTCCCCGTTTAATCGGACAAAAAAGTTCTTGATCAAGAAGAAGACGCGCTACGGCGCGTTTTTTTTGTGCCGTTCGCATGCACGCGAACGGTGCGTTTTTGCATAATATGTCGTATGGATTTTCGGCAAAACGCAATCGAAAGCTGGTATTTTATCGGAATCGGCGGTGTGAGCATGAGCGCGCTCGCATTGCTTTTACACCGCCGCGGCGTACCCGTCCGCGGAAGCGATGCAAAACAAAGCGAATTTACGCAAATATTAAGCGCAAACGGCATTCCGATTCATATCGGCAATCGGGAAGAGATCACGGAAGAAAACGTCGTATATACGGGTGCTATCGAGCCGACGAATCCCCAGCTTTGCGCGGCAAAACAGGCGGGAAAACGTCTGTACACGCGCTCGGAATTTCTCGGAAAGCTTGCGGAGGAATATCCGCAAGTTCTTTCCGTTGCGGGTTGCCACGGCAAAACTTCCACGACCTCCATGCTATCGCATATCTTTTCGTGCGCAAATCGGAAATTCACCTGCCACATCGGCGGCGAAGATTCGAAATTCGGAAATTTTTACACGAGCACGGACGGAAATGCGGAAGGGTGTTTTATTACGGAGGCATGCGAGTTCCAGCGAAGCTTTCTTTCTCTGAAAAGCACGGTTGCCATCGTGCTGAACACGGACAAAGACCACACCGATTGTTATAAAAGCGACGAGGATCTGTTGTCGGCTTACCGCGCTTTTGCGGAACAAGCGGAACAGGTCGTCGTAAACGCCGATGACGTCCGCGCGCGGGATTTTCCGCATTCCGTCAGTTATGGACTCTATTCGGGAAATATCCGCGCGGAAAAACTGCGCGAGCCGGGAGAAAAATACTCTTTCACCGTTTCCGAACGAGGACTTCCGGTCATTCGGATCCAACTGAAAGTGGTGGGGAGGTATCAGGTCGCGAACGCGCTTGCCGCTTATTCCGCCGCAAAATTGCTCGGGTTCTCGCCTTCGGAAATCAAACGCGGATTAGAGGACTTCGACGGCGTAAAACGCCGCTTCGAGCACGTCGGCACGATCGGCGGAATTCCCGTCGTCTGCGACTACGCGCATCACCCGCGGGAAATATCCGTCGCGTACGCCGCCGCGGAACAAATTTGCAGGGGAACCGTTCGGCTCGTATTTCAGCCGCACACCTATACGCGCACGCGCGATTTTATGAAAGATTTTCTAACCGTGCTCAAACGCGCGGAAAATCCGATTATATACCGTACGTTCGCCGCGCGCGAACCTTTCATGTTCGAAGGGAGCGCGGTTGCGCTCGTCAGCCATCTTCCTGAAGCGCGCTACGAGCAATCTCCCGAACGGTTAAGGCAACTGTTTCTGCAAGATTGCAAAAAAGACGACCTGATTCTCGTGCTCGGCGCGGGAGATATCTATGATACCGTAAAGAGCATTCTCGACTGAAATAGCGTTCAGCCGAAAATTTACATGTGCGCGGAAGAATCCTTCTGCGCCGTATTTTTATGCAAAAATATACAAGTTTTTAAATTTTCCACTAAAATATGCAAGAATTATTCCTTTTTATGCTTGACTGTTTTTCTTCGTAGGGATATAATAATAAGAAAAAAGTTGAGGAGGATAATTCAATGGCACATAAAATTTACGATCCCGAAAAACAGGCGGC
>JAETTR010000196.1 GCA_021768985.1 Bacillota bacterium | reverse complement strand
AGGCACGGACGGAAGATGCGCGGGCGCGGGCGGGGTGTTTTTACAGCCGTTGCCAGGCGCGGACGAGGAGACGCTCCGTCGCACGGAAGCGGAAATCGGGAAATTTTCGGCGCTGTCCTCCATGATTGCCGAAATCGGCGCGGAAGGCGTGCTGGCGAGTGTGGAAGCGCAACACTTCGAAACGCGCGAAGTGCGCTGGCAGTGCTTTTGTTCGCGGAAAAAGACGGAGGCGTTGGTGCTGTCGCTCGGTCTGAATGACGCGCGCGCGCTTCTCGAAAGCGAGGGGAAGATTTCCGTTTACTGCCATTACTGCAATACCGATTACATATTCGGGAAAGAGGACGTGGAAGCCTTGTTTTCCGAAAAGGAGAGGAAATGAAAGAGGAAGATTCCGTCGTTCAATTTGATTTCAGCGACGAGTTTCTGCTCGACGGCGTGGAAAACCGCGCGCAGGCGGGGGATTTTTTCGGCGCGCTCACTCTCCTGAACAAACGTAACCGCAAGTATCCGCCGAGCGCGGACGCGCAGGCGCTCGCCGCGGACATCTATGAAGAGCTCGGCATTTACAATCTTGCCGCCGATGCGTGGTTCCGTTTTCTCGACGTCTGCAACGAGGCGGATTTTTCGGAGGGGTACGAGGGGCTTGCCGTCGCTTTCATGAACATGGGAAACGACGCGCATTCCGCGTTGTATTATCATCGCTACTGTAAGGAAGAGGGCGCGGGGCAGTTCGAGCTCGAGCCTTTTTTGCGGGAGGAGCGCGCCCGTTCGCCTTATCTGCGCATCGTGCATTCCGCCGATGGCGACGAGCCGGAGGTGCTTTCGGAGGGACTCGTTCTGCTGAAAGCGGGCGAGCTCGAAAAGGCGAAGGAGGTGCTCTCCGCCATTGCGGAGGGAAGCGAGGATTATCCGACCGCGGTAGGACTTTCGGCAATGTGCACGCTCATGCTCGGCGACGAGGACGGCGCGGGCGAAATGTGCAAGGAGCTGCTCGGGAAATATCCCGACAACGTGCAGGCGCTCACCACCTATTGCGCCGTATTGGGCGCGCAGGAAAAGAAGGAAGAGGCGCAGGGCATCGCGCGCCGTTTGGCGGAGCTGAAAACGGATTCGACCGACGAGCTCTATCGGATCGCCACCGCGCTTTGCGAAACGGGGTTGGACGAAGAAGCGTTCGGAAAACTGAACCTTTTGAAGGAAAGACTGCCGTACGATGATAACGTGCTCTATTTCCTTGCGGTTTCGGCGTACCGCTCGGGGCGGCTGACCGATTCGATCGAAGCGCTCGAACGGCTCACGACGCTGTATCCGCGCAAGGCGGTTGCGGGGTATTACTTGGAGCGTATGCGGAACCTGCGCGACGGAGAGGGGCAGGTTTTCCCGATGACGTACTTTTACCGCATGCCGGAAGAGGAATACAATACGGTCGCGGGGTTCTTCCTTGCCGCGGAAGCCGCCGACATCGGACAGGAAACGCGCCGCATCGGAGAATTGCCGCAGGTGACGGAATTCTTCCGCCTTGCGTTCGACGAAATGGAGGGGCGGGACGAAAAGCTGCAGATCCTCGCTTCCAAAGTCGCCGTGAAATTGCGGTTGGACGAGTTATTGCGGGAGGTCTTGCTCGACCACGAGGGCGACGAGTTCATT
Organism: Bacillota bacterium; assembly: GCA_021768985.1. Lineage (GTDB taxonomy): Bacteria > Bacillota > Clostridia > Christensenellales > Borkfalkiaceae > Gallimonas. The sequence continues at coordinate 1,630 of JAETTR010000196.1, read as the reverse complement.
AAACTTCATATCCTGCACGAGCTTGTCGCGCGCAACGAGGACGATTCCTTCGGCACGGTGATCTGCAATCTGTACAAAGAATTTTTCACGCATAAAATCGAGATCGGGAGAAAGAAGGAAGAGGAGTTTTTAAACGCCTTTGCAGACGTGTATTCCAAGTTCGCCCTGCTCGGCGAGGAGAACGAACGCAAAATTTGTCTTGCGGCGGAGGATATTTACGCCACCATCGAGGATTACGGCGCGTGGGATTACGTCGACGAACGCGCTTCCCTCGCGGCGGCGATTTATCGCGAATCGCGCAACATCGGCGGAGAGCGTTCTCTGAAAAAAATCGTCTCAATGTTCGACGCCGAAGAGCGTACGACGAAAGAAATACTCGACTTTTTAATTTAAACGGGGATGGGTGCTATGAAAAAGCTGATTGATTTCGACGGCTTGTTCGACGAAAAATTGGCGCAGTACATGCGCGAAAACGCGGGAAAATATACCGAACGGCAGTGGGAAACTGTCATCGGGAAGCTCTATAAGCAGTTCGGCGATATTTTCGTCGCCGCGGCGGGAAACACGCCCAAGGGATATTATGCGGAGATGTCTGATTCGGAGCTTGTGCAGACGCTCGCCGCGCACGTAGAGGAAGGCGTGCCCGTTTCCGACTTTTTATGCCGCGAGCTGGAAACGCGCGGTTGCCCCGACGAACTCGTAACGATGTTGGACGGCGACAACGAACAGCTGCTGACGCTCGCCGTGAATCTTGCGGGCGGGAACCCGAAGGCGTTCGACGCGTACTTCCGCATTCTGTTAAAGAGTGGGAACGAGGACGTCAAGGAAGCCGTCTGCGAACAGCTGAAAGCCGGAGCCGATTACGCAAAGGAGCGGGCGATCGAGCTTTACGGCAAGGGCGCGGAGCCCGAGCTCATGCTCGAAATTCTCTCCCGCGTCAGGGAGCGCGACGAACGGGTCTACGAATTGCTGTTGAAGGAATTCCGCACGGGAGAAGAGTTGCCCATGCACGCGAGTTATCTTGCGGAATACGGCGACGACCGCGCGCTGCCCGCGTTGCTTGAAGTGATCGACCGCGACGATATCAATTATCTCGAATTTCAGGAGCTGAAATACGCGATCGAGAAGCTCGGCGGGGAGTACACCCGCCCGCGCGACTTTTCCGATGATAAGTACTATCGGGAGATTATGGAGCAATCGGCAATGCCGGTTTCCGCGGAGGAAAATTAAAAAACATTCGGAACTCTTTCGGAAAATTTCGCAAAGATCTGACATAATCAAACGCTTTTCGCCATATATGTATTTCAGTAAGCATATTCGGCGGAGGCGTTTATATTTATGGAAAAGTATCAGGTGTACGAGGATATTGCAAAACGGACGGGCGGAGAGATTTTTCTCGGCGTGGTAGGACCCGTCCGCACGGGAAAATCGACTTTTATCAAACGGTTTATGGAAGAATTCGTGTTGTCGGGCGTGTCGGGTGCGAAGAAACAGAGGTATACCGACGAGCTTCCGCAATCGGCGGCGGGCAAGACGGTCATGACGACGGAGCCGAAGTTCGTGCCCGAGGAAGCGGCGGAGATCAAAATTAAAAACGCCGTCGCGCGGGTCAGACTGATCGACTGCGTCG
>JAETTR010000195.1 GCA_021768985.1 Bacillota bacterium | reverse complement strand
AATGGAAGAATATCTGAAATCGACGAGCGCGTTCGAGAAGGTTGACGGCGCAAAGACGAACACCTACGCAAGAGAGGTAGGGGAGTTCTATAAGCAGGAAAACGGGAGCAACGTCGTCGATTATTCTAAATTCGTATATTACGAAGGAAAGGTTACGTTTAAAGGGGCATTCGACGCGAACGATTTGTTCGTAGCGGGCACGCCCGAAAACACGGCGCTCTCGGTCATGAACGAGCTTTCGTTTGCATATAATACCGATACGGCGGGATTGAATTCCTATCTCGGATATTCGGTCGTAACGGGCAAGACGAGTTTCGTCAGCGAGTTCGAGTACGCAGCGCAGAAAGCTTGCGAAGGGGGCGCGGGTACTTACGTGGTGGCTCCTTCCGATTACGGTTGGCACGTCATTTACTGCACCTTTGCGTTCAGCGGCGATAATCAGGACGGATTCGTCGTACCGTTCACGTACGACGATGCGCAGAAGGAAGTCGAGGGTTCTTTCTCGAATCTCTTCTACGAATCGGTGAAGGCGACGATCGTCGAAAAACACAGCTCGACCATGCAGACCACGATCGTGCACGCATATAAAACTTGCGCGACGATCTACGAAGACCGTTATTCCGACCTTTTGAATCTCGACGCATAAAATCATTCGGAGAAAGCGATGGGGCTTTGGGAAGCTATTTGGAAATCAAGTTTACTCGGCGCGGTGCAGGGACTCACAGAGTTCCTGCCCGTTTCGTCAAGCGGGCATTTGTCGCTGTTACAGCGCATACTCGGGTTCAGTTTAGAGGGCGGAAGCATGACCTTTACGAATATCATGCTTCACCTCGGCACGCTGATCGCCGTCGTGATCGTATTCTGGCGGGATATTCTGGGGCTCTTCAAAAAGCCCTTCAAAACGCTTCTCATGCTCGTCGTCGCCACGATTCCCGCGGCGGTCGTCGGGTTGCTCTGCAACGACTACATTGACGCGTGGTTCGCGGGCGAAAAGGGGCTTTTATACCTTGCGATCTGTTTCGCGGTCACCGCGCTCGTGCTCATTCTCACCGAGCTCGTTGCGAAAAAGCGGAAAAAGCACGCGGAGCTGAATTGGGGGAATACGGTCGCCATGGGCGTCGCGCAGGCGTTTGCGCTCTTCCCCGGCATATCGCGGAGCGGTTCCACGATCGCGGCGGGCACCTTTGCGGGCGCGAAGCCCGAAAAGATCGCGAAGTTCTCCTTTCTGATGAGCATTCCCGTGATTCTCGGCGGATTCGTTCTGGAACTGAAAGATATCGTATTCCCCGCCGAAGGCGTAACGGTTGCGATCGGCTCGAACGAAGTAATCGGCATGATTTTCGGCGTGGCGATCTCCGCGCTGACCGGCTTTTTCGCGATTAAGGTGATGCTGAAAGTCATCGGCAAGGCGAATTACAAATGGTTCTCGTTCTATCTGGTGCTACTGTCGCTCACCTGTTTCTGGCTCGACGCGCTTGCGGTGCTTGCATAATTTGCGCGTAGTTGCGCAAATTAAGAGTATCGGAGGTGAACGGTATGAAATTGAATTGCGGCGATGTATGCCCGAAAACGGGTTCGTACAAAGTAATCGATGGGCACGGCAACGTGATTAACACCATTTACGTAGGCGAAGGCGAAACAATGCCTCCCACGCAGTATTCCGAATGCCATTACGAATCGGAAAACTAACGGACGAAAAACGCGGGCTTCCCGCGTTTTTTTATGCAAAAAAAAGGATACGGACAATCTCACATAACGGCAAAACGGCGCGCATAGAATATTGCGTGAAGCGTTACCGTTCCCCAAAAAACAAACGCCGCAGGCGGATCGTAACCGCGCTCGTGGCGTTTTTCATCATCGGAATCGTCGTGTTTATTCAAATGAACGTAACGGGCGTTTTGAAGTCGATTGCCGAAGCGAGCATGCGCTCGATCACGACCGTCGCCGTCAACGACGCCATTTACTATACGCTTTCCGACCATATCCGTTACGAGGACCTTGTCGCCGTAGAGCGCGACGAGGCGGGCAACATTCTCGCGATCACCTCCAATTCCCTGCAAATCAACCGCATTGCGCGCGATACCGCGTACATGTCGCAACAGAATTTACAGACAATGAGCGAGGGCGGGATCGAAATTCCGCTCGGCGCGCTCACGGGCGTGGAGGCGTGGGCGGGCTTCGGACCGAAGATTCATATCAAAATCATACCCATTTCCAACGTGGCTTGCCGTTTCGTTTCCGCCTTCGAATCGGCGGGGATCAACCAGACGAAGCATTCGATTTATCTCGAAATCGTCGCCGATATCTCGATTGTCATGCCGTCCGGTACGAGCAATTTCGCATCGCTCACCGAGGTGCTGATCTGCGAAAGCGTTCTGCTCGGCAAGGTGCCCGATACCTATTTGCAGGCGGATATCTTCGGAAACGGCTATCCGTTGGCGCCCGCCGATAAAATTTCCTGAATCAGATCGAGGATCGCGGGCGTGCCGCTCGTAAAGTCGCAATCCCCGAGGGCGTGTTTCAACGCCACGTCGTTGTGCGCTTCCGTCAGCGCGTCGTAAAGCGGAACTTCTGCGCTTTCCCGAAGAATTTTACATAAGCCTTTTTTCTCGAAATAGAGCGCGTTGTCGAGCTGATCTCCCCGCGAACCACGTTCGAGCGGTACGAGCACGGCGGGCTTTTTTAAGGCGAGCAATTCGAAAACGGTGTTGCTCCCCGCGCGGCAGAGCACGAGATCGGCGCAGGCGTACGCGCTTCCCATGTCGGATTCGAATTCCCGCTGAACGTACCTCTCGGGCGGATTCTCCATAAGGTTGTTCGCGCCGCAAAGATGCAGAACGCTGAAATCTTTCAAAAGTTCGGGCAGGCTTTGGCGCACCCGTTCGTTGATCGCCTTGCTTCCGCTTCCGCCTCCGAGTACGAGCAGAACGGGAAGATGCGCGGGCAGTGAAAACTTTTTCAGCGCGCGCGTCCGTTCCCCGCACAGAATCTCGCGGCGGATGGGGGAGCCGACCCATTTTCCGTTGGAGAACAGCTTCGCCGTTTCGGGGAAGGAGGTCAGCACGTATTTGCATTTTTTTGCGATCAGCTTCGTGCAGAGCCCCGCAGAAAGATCGCTTTCGTGGGTCACCGCGGGGATTTTCAGTTTATGTGCCGCCCATACGGCGGGATAGCTTGCAAAACCGCCCTTAGAAAAGACGAGGTCGGGCGCGTCTTTTTTGAGAATCGCGAGCGCTTCCTTTTTCGCTTGGCGCAGGCGGAAGGGGATTTTTAAATTTTC
>JAETTR010000194.1 GCA_021768985.1 Bacillota bacterium | reverse complement strand
AGTCCGTTGCTTTTCCGTTAGTTTATGTAACGCTTTCCGTATTTCTTCGGAAAACTCCCTCCTCTCGATTTCCTCCGAAACGTTTGCTTGCGGATCCGGAATATCAAACCCGTGTTCCAAGGACTTGTCCAACGACTGATGCCGCCGCGTTTCCTTGCGCTCAATTAAAGCGTCTTTATGTTCCATTTCCGCATACTTTGCCGCAAATTCCTCCGTAACTTCGATTTCTTCCCTCGTACCGTCCGCAAATCGGTATGTAATAAATGCCATAGTTCTTGCCTCCTTGAAGATTTGATTAGTTTCGTTCAAATCCACAAAGGGCGGACTACGGCAATTTCTTATGACACTTTCTTTCCGATAACAAAAAGGGCGTTCGTAGACACGGTGATTTCCGTACTTCACAAACGTCCTCTTTTGTTTTATTAAATCAGTTCTTTTGAATTCGTATTTTAATAACTATTCGTCATTTTCACTTGTCCTATATACCGAATCTATTTATCGTATTTCTGACGTTATCTTCAAACCGCTTGATGTATCCCGCAACGTAATCGGCGATATCAAGCGATTTATCTTTGATAAGCGGCGTTAAATCCATGGCATAGTTAAGCATGGTGTAAGTATCGCAGGCATGACTTTCGGAAAAAGTCGCGTTCGCAAGTCTGCGCCCCTCTGTCGCCAAATCGTACCGCTTGCCGCCGATGATTTGACTATCGAACACGCTCGAAAGCGCGCGCGACAAATTAGGATGCGTACTGCAATCCAAATATACCTTCTCGTCGTCGTTCAGCCAATCTAAATTGCGCCATACTTCACAGCCGTACACCTTTTCGGGCCGTTCTTCGGGCAAAAGCCCCCGCAATGCTTTGATTGCCTTTAATGCTGTTGCAACGTGTGTTTCGTGCTTGTCCGCTAGATTATGGATATAAACGTACTGCGGCTTTGTCGCTCTTATGATTTCAACAAGCTCCTTTACAATTTCCGTATTGTTTTTATCCTTGACCTGTTTCGACGGGTGTCCGAGCAACAGCTGCGCGCCGTACTCTCCGAGCATCGCCGCTTTCTTTTGCTCCTCGATACGAACGGATTTCATTTGCTCGTCGGTATAATCAGCATACAAGCCGTTCCGGGGACTGCCCGCGCCGTCTGTAACGACGACTCCGCAAAACCACTTGTCCGTTTTGCCGAAGCACTCCGCAATCGGCGCATAAACCATAAATTCGATGTCGTCCTCGTGCGCCGCAATGCACAAATGCGTGGTGCGCGCTAACGCCTGTTTTTCTTCCGTTCCGTCGGGAATAAACGTTACTCTCATAACTTGCTCGCCGCCTCCTTGTCCGCAATCAGAATGCAATTCGGATGCAGTTGCAATACGCTTGCGGGGACTTCTTCCGTCACTTTTCCATGCGCCATGTTATACACTGCTTCCGCTTTATTTTTTCCGCTTGCCAAAATAAGTATCTGTTTTGCCTGCATGATTTGTTTAATGCCCATGGTGAACGCCTTTTTCGGCACTTCCGATATATCGGAAAATAAACGCGCGTTGTCTTTAATGGTATTCTCGGTTAAATCGACGACGTGCGTTTCGCTCCCGAACGGCGTGTACGGTTCGTTAAACGCGATATGCCCGTTACTTCCCAAGCCCAATAACTGAATATCCCGCGGCATTTCGGCAAGTAGTTTATTGTAACGCGCGCACTCCGCTTGCTCGTCCTGCGCCGTGCCGTTTTCGATATTTGTATTGCCCTCCTCGATATCCAAATGACGGAACAGATTTTCACGCATAAAATAAGCATAGCTCTGCGGGTGGTCTTTCGGCAAGCCTTTGTATTCGTCCAAATTCGCCGCACGAATATGCGCATAACTTGTCCCGTGCGCTTTATAATCTTCTATCATTTTACTGTACAATCCCAAAGGTGTTGTGCCCGTGGCAAGCCCCAACACGGCGTAGGGATTGCTAATCACAACTCTCCCCATCACCTCGAACGCTTTCGCACTCAAATCTTCATAATCTTTAGTAATAAAGATTTCCATTAAAAACCTCCTACCGCACACACATATGACTAATTTTAACTTCTTTCGGGGCATTGACTGAAACGCTGTAAGTTCCATCCTCTTGCAAGCGATATTCGACTTCAATGTTTCCGTACCTCGTCGGATAAACGCCCTTTACGTGTTTCAGATACGACAGGTGCGCGTCGATTTCAAACTCACTGTCGTTGATTTCTTTAATCCCCAACACTGTTTCGGCAAGATAGGGAATTACCCCGCTCGACCAACCGTGACACAAACTGTGCCGAAATCCTTTATAACAGAATTTGCCGAACGTGCGGTGAAAGTCTTTTTCTCCCGTTTTGGGAAACTCATCGATTCGACACGCGCCTTCCGCTGCATCTATATCGAAATCCTCGAAAAACGTCGTCGCGCCAAGCGAAAGCATTTTGCCGTAATAATCTTTGATGGCTTGTAAATTAAAATTGTACTCGTCATAGCAAGCGAGCGCGGACAAAATCGGATACGCCATAAAAGTGGAAATTCCCTTTGCTCCACCCGCTATGAGAACGGCGTGCTCCCGCTCCGTCCTCGTTCCCGACAAAACGGCAAGTGCGGCAGCCTGTTTATAAGAATGAACGGATAGCGTTTTTCGATTGAGCTTTACGAGAATTTGCACACAAATCGCACTGTCCTCACCCAATGCATTCAATAGCCACTCCGTTTTTGCAAACGCGATCCGCAAAAGTGAATTTACGCCCGCAAGCTCGTCCTGCCGCTTTTCCTCGTTATCGCCCTCCTGATAGTGCATTGCCCAATCGATAAAGTTAGAATCGAACTGCGTTTCGCCGTTTTCCGTAATAAAACGCTCCGTTTCTTTCAACACTGCATGGATAAACGGCAAATTTTTAAACGCAAATTCTTTGTCCCCCGTATGAAAATAATCGTCTGCGCAATTCACGAGCCACCAAAACGAATACATGGGAATATTATTGATCCATTTAGGCGGCATCCCCTCTCTTTGCGCAAACGACAAGGAATTTCTGATTTCAGGCAGATCACCGTAAAGACAATATGCGGCGCGAATCATGGGATACAGATCGCCTACCCACACGAGACGGTCTCGCTTGATTCCGTCCCATAAAAACCCGTTCTGAATGCAAAGGCGCAATGTATAAGCCGCCGTATTCCAAATTTCGTTTAATTGTGGATCGTCGCATTCGAACGCTCCAATCTGCTCCCGCGAATCGATTTCCGTTGCCGCTACAATCGCTTTGAACTGAAAGCAACTGTCTTGTTCCGT
>JAETTR010000193.1 GCA_021768985.1 Bacillota bacterium | reverse complement strand
CGTGAATAACGGCACGTATATCATATTTGCGCCGTGACTTACTGCGCAATCAATAAAACAACCGAGCTTTACGTAATATTCTTCGCTCCACGGCTTTATTTCGTAATAATTTGCAATGGCATCATAATGCAACCACTGTGCCACAGGAAAACTGCTCGTTGGAACTTCCGCGTCCAAAACTTCTAACGCATACTCGGTTTTTCCGAGCGATTCTCCGTTTTTTGAATGCGCTTCGATGTGTAGAACATGTTTTCCCACGGGCAAACCCGTTTTACGATACACCGTTACCCAAAACGCCGCCCATTTTTCTTTGCACGGCGGTAAATCGATACTGTTTTCTGCGCGCAATATATCGGGATATAAACGTGCGTCGTCACCATACGGATAACTTACGTAGTCGTCGGAATACTTCTGCGTCGTGAATATACCCGGCACATGATCCACAACTCTCACAAAACAATACTTTGAAATCTCATCATTACGAACGTGTAAAGAAATACCGTGCCGCCACGTTTCTTCGTCGTTACATATCGCGACTTGAAAATGGAAGCGCTCGTTTTTCAGCATGACGTTTTCGCATTCCGGTACGGTTACACCGACGTCGGGGAATATTTTATCCAACGAACTTGCTGTGACGATGTTCATAACATTCTCCAGTTTCGTTTTATCCGTACCGCTTTCAGCGTAGCAGGGCGCAAAATATCGAATTTGCTCAGATCGTCGCGCATGGTAAGCCCTAAATTTTTGTATACCGTTATATTGATTTCTTGCGCCTTAACGCCAGAAATACGGGCAACGCCGCCGATAGAATCTGATTTTTTTCCGCCCGCTTCTATCCGCGCCCACTCGCCCGCGTATTCTATCCGAAGCTCGTCCTGCACGCTTATTGGAACGACTGCGGAATACGTTACGCTATCGTCCGTTTCGTCCGTCCTTTCAAACGGAATATCTTGCGTTTTACACTTTGATTTTTCCGCCTCGTTTTCGGCAACGCTTAAAAATACCGCTTGCCCCGCGCGCAATTTGAGATTCACGCTTCCGCCCTTTACGGACAATAATTCTTCCGTGTCGCAAAGCGCATCGGTTGCTCTGCACGCTTGCCCGAAAAATTCTATCTGAAGGCTTGCCTTGGTGCTTCCTTCGTTGTGCAAAAAGTACATTGCTTTACCGAAAAATTTGATGACGCGTATACGCTTTGCTCCCGTGCCGCTCATTTTCAACGTGTGCGGCAAACAATCCGCAAGCGCAATAAGTTCCTTTCGGGCGTTGCTTTTAAGCCGCAATACTTTTTTCGCAGGAATATCTTGCAACGTTCGCTCAGTTTTTTCGGACAAAAATTCAGCATACGGCACGATGATGTATTCGTATTGATCCGCTTGATCGAGTTTTTCGCTCGGCAAAATATCGTAATCGATTTGATGTGCCGCAAGCATCGCCGCTACGGTATCAACAGGCATATAGCGTTTACCGCTCCACTCCGCTTCGGCGTGATACAGTATCCCCACTTTGATTTCTGCCCGCTCCCCCGCAAACAACTCACACATTTTTTGCATATACCGCATGACAAGCTTATAGCCGCCGAACAACGGCGTATTTTTGCCGAAATGCGGCGGACAGTCGGCATTCGGAAATCTCTGCGAATAGGCGTGCGGAATAAATGAATTGATACCGCGCACGAGCATATGATTGACAAGATATAGCATTTCGCTTATGCTCTCTCCCCAGCCGTACGCACCGAAAATCTCGCATAATGCGCGGTTATTCTTTTCGGGATACAGCCGCGCGCAGCTCGACGCGAGCTTTGCAAGCGTATTATCGAAAAATACGGGATCGGAATAACCACCCGCAATCGGCGCAAAATGCTTCTTTATGTAGTTTGGTTTAATTTGGTGTAGCACAACATCTATTGCGGCGTAATCCGCACCTTGCTGACTGCGGAAATAATGCCCTGCACTACACCCGAGCCGCACGTGCGCCCCCATATCCTCTATAATATGCCCGCTATACGTTAAATTTCGCGCATGACACCACTCCGAGAGTCGTCCCGAAAAATTTTCGCCGTAGCTTCGCGTGATTGCGTCCATGTAGGCTATGCGGATATTCGGCGTATCCTCGCCCATATTCCACCAAAGCGACAGCAACTCCCGCGGCGCAAAATTTTGCGATAACCCGTCGCACCACGGATACGCCATTCCCTCTATGCCAAGCGTACTTTGATATGCATTATAACCGCACGAAAGGTCGGCACAGTTATAACCGTTATGAAATCGTGGTTCGTCTGAAAAAAATCCGCAAAAGGTGTCCGCATATTTTCCGCTTTTTACATACCGTTCATAATGCGGTTCGTACACCTCGCGTATAAGCACGTCTACCGAATCGGGATTGAGCATATCCAAGTAATACGGATTGCCCGGATCTTCTGAGCAACCGCGCGTTTTCTTTACAGTACAAATTCTTAACGGCTTACCGTCGTAGAAAAAACTCAAAACGTCACCGCAAACGCAATCCGATAAATCGGCAACGATCTTTGCGGATTCTTCGCGCTTTTTTACGGAGAAAACCCCGAGAATTTCATCCTCGCTTACTTTATCGGATGCGGAATTGAGAAGCAGGCTTATTCCGCCTGCTTCTCCTTCCAAATCCACAAACTCGCATTTTATGCGCCACGGACGCAATTCGGGACGTTTTTTCTCTATCGCTCCGTTCGCAAAGCCGGTGGGATAGTGTTTATCGTCGAGGAGCCATACTTGCATTCCGCGCGCTGTCGCTTCGGCAAGAACGGCGTTCATAATAGTCCACCACTTTTCACCGCAAAAGTCCCCGCAAGTACGGCTTTCCACGCAAAAACCGCGCGCGCCGCTCTCGTAAATTGCGTCTATTTCTTCCGCGAGTCCGTCCGTGCTTTCACCCGTTATCCACAAAAACGGGAATAAATAGTTGTGCAATTCTTTTACTTCCATAAAATAATTTTATCGATTTCCAAATACAGCGATTCTTTATTCGCTTCCCACACAGCCGTATCGCCGAATACGCTGCAATCCACGCCGTCGCTTCTGCCGTATTTTAACTCAGGCGCATAGATTTGTGTAAATTCGTCGCGGATTCCCGTCTTAACGTTTTCCGCATTATATACGCCGTCGCCCTTCCAAACGACCTTATTTGCGCTTGTGATCGTGAGAGAGCACAGCGTGTCGTCCGTTTCCGTTTCGCCTCCGATTCGCATGGACGCGATCATCTTCGGAAGTTTTCCGTCCACGGGCTTTACGATAAATTGAAAACCCGCTCTGTACCAAGCGCGCACGCTGGTTTTGCCGTAATCGTC
>JAETTR010000192.1 GCA_021768985.1 Bacillota bacterium | reverse complement strand
TTGAATTTGTATTGCATGCTATCACCTTAAAACTGAGAAAATTGTTCTTCCTCAGGAAGTTCTATCTTGATTTTTTCCGCAAGGCATTCTGTGCTGTTTTTGCCGACGTACACCGTAAACGTTCCGTTTTCGACGTACCAATCATTCGTATCGGGATGAAAATAGGCAAAATCACGTGCATTCAGCAAAAACGAAAACTGCGTTTCTTCCCCCGCACGGAGAAAACGTTTTTCAAATCGAACAAGCTCTTTCTTCGGACGCGTAACCATTGCAGCTTCGTCTCCGAGATATAACTGTACAATCTCATGCGCATCATATTTCCCCGTATTTTTTACGGTAAACCGAACGTTGTAATCCGTTTCGCTCTGCTTTTCGACGCACAAATTACCGTACTCGAATTGCGTATAAGAAAGCCCGAAGCCAAACGGATACGCGGGTCTGATTCCGTGAGATTCGTAATACTTATATCCGACGAGAATTCCTTCGCGGTAAGATTCCGTGTAACCGTTTCCGCGCTCCTTCCCCGTCGCCGTCTGCTCCAAATTGAAAGGAAACGTTTCCGCAAGTTTTCCGCAGGGAACCGCCTCGCCCGAAAGCAGTTTTGCCGCCGCTTCGTTGACGCCTTCTCCGCCGAACCCCATATACAGAATGGCTTTGACTTTTTCGGAAAATGCGGACACGTCCACGGCGGAACCCGCATAAATCAGTACGACGGTATTACGGTTGACCTCCGAAACTTTCAGCACCAGATCCTCCATGGCGGGATCGAGCGAAATCGAATAGCGATCGGTTTCTTCCTTTTCTCTCAGCCAGGTGTCTCCGACGCAGACAACGGCAAGATCGCACTCTCGTGCTACGTCTAACGCGTAACGGTACCCGAACGGCGTAGGCAGATTGTAACGGATCATATAGGCAGGCGCGTATTCCACACGATAACCCGCCAAGGAAAGTCCCTCGTGAAGCGAAGTTCCCTTTTTGCAGTTCACGCGGGACGATCCGCCGCCCTGCACTTCCGGATCTTCGGAAAACGCACCGATGACCGCGATTTTTTTCTCTTTGGAAAGCGGCAGAACGTCGCCGTCGTTTTTGAGCAGCACCGCGCACTGTGTTGCCGCTTCCGCCGCAAGCGCATGCTTTTGTTCTGTATTCAGTACGGCTTTGCGCAAGGGAAGGGCATCTTTGTATTTTTGCGCAAGCGCGCGAAGGCGCCTGACGCCTTCGTCGATTTGTTCCTCTGTGATGAGACCTTTCCCGTACCAATCGGCAAGCTGCTCGTCGAAAGCCTCCGAATACGGCATTGCAAGATCGATTCCCGCACGGAGCGATTTCGCACGATGTTTAACCGCGCCCCAATCGGAGACGATCAACCCGTCGAATCCAAACGTGCCGCGCAAAACGTCGCTAAGCAAATGCTTGTTTTCCGAAGCATAAATACCGTTGACGGGATTATAACTACACATCACCGTCCACGGTTTTGCCTCCAAAGCGATCTCGAAAGGACGGCAATAGGTTTCCCTGAGGGTACGTTCATCCATCTCGCTACTCTGAAAGAAACGATCGTATTCCCTGTTGTTGGCGGCAAAATGCTTCAGAGAAGCACCTACGCCTTTGCTCTGCACCCCTTCGATATAAGCTTTTGCGAGTCTTCCCGCAAGAACTCCGTCCTCGGAGAAATATTCGAAATTTCGCCCGCAAAGCGGCGTACGTTTCAGATTTACCCCCGGGCCCAGCAAAATTGCAACGTCGTGAAGAATACAATCTTCCGAAAGCGCCTGCCCTATGCGAAAGACGAGCCGTTCGTCGAAACTGTTGCCAAGCGCCGACAGCGTCGGATAACACGTCGACTGTACTGCAATCTGTTCTTCGCCCTCCTCACGGACGACGAAACGCAATCCGTGCGGGCCGTCCGAAACACGGAGGGAGTGTATTCCGCAGCCCTCCGCCGTAGACCATGCATCCTTTCCCGTAAGCATTTTGATTTTTTCTCTGATCTCTTCCATATTTCACCCGTTCAATTCGTCGTATATCACGTTATAGACCCCTGCCGTCCGGCCGAGCATATCCTAATAAAGACACAACAGCGTCCTTCCCGGCGCAATCTTTTATCCCGGCTTTCCCGAATATTCTCTAACGTTCATATCCTTCTCCATAAAGTCAGGGCGGACTTCAAACAAGTCCGCCCCTCGATTTTGTTTCGCGATCAATAGATAGAAACGTCGATCACTTCGATTTCATAAGCGCTACCGGCGGTTGCGTATTTACTGAGATAAAGCATGATTTCTTTGTTGGAGTTATTCAGATTTTCACCGGTAACTTCGACCGTGATTTCCGCATAACCGTCGGCATCGAAAGCAATATCCGCAACGTATACGTTTTCGGAAGAATTTGTATCATTGTTCCAACGATCGACTCCGTAACGTATCTTCTCCAAAGTTCCGCTTACAAGTTTACACTTGATGTGTAACGTCGTTACGCCGTCGATTTCAAGTTCATCCAACTTAAAGCAATAAGTATTCCATTCGCCCGACGCGGTTGCTGTAAACGCAATTTTCAAACTGCCGTCGTCTTGTTCCGTTGCCGTATAAAAATTCGCAGGGTTATTCCACTGATTGCTTTGATGTGATGCGATACCTTTGAAGGTGTCGGCTGCGGGCTCTTCGCCTTCCGCTTCAATTACGAACGAAAACTCTTTCCATTCGGATACGCCTGCGCTGTTCTTGCTTCTGATTTTTGCCGTATGATTCCCCGCCGTAAAAGCGTTCTCTTGGGTGGGCTTATACGCTCTGCGCATTACGGGCGCGTCGCCGTCGGGCTGCGTGCGCGTCATCAAATCGGTGTACGCCGCTCCGTCCACTTCTAATTCGTATTCGCTCGCCGCAAGCACTCTGTCCCAATATACGATACCATTTTTCACTTCGGCGTTTGCGGGCGCTTGGGGCGCCGTTTTCGTACCCTCCGTCATGCTGATTTTGGTAAACGTGATCTCCGTATTTTCCTTCACGTCATCCGTTGTTCCGTCAAGCGGACAAGGATTATTGAGTTCAAGGTAAATTGCCTTCCAACTGCCCTCTCCGTCCAGATCGAGATCGGTCAGGTTCAGAGAGACCGAATTTTTTCCCTCCGTGACCGCATAACGTTCAAACTGCTTAAAAGAGGATTCTCCTCCGAACTCGAACTGCAAGCAGGGAATCGCCCCTTGCGTTACCTCGAATTCAAGATCGAACGACGTAGGCGAAAGGTTGCAATCGTACCAAAGCACCAAGCTCGCCCAGGTATTCGTCATGGCGGCTCTGTCGTAAGTCACCACGAACGCATCTTCGCTTGTGTTGCCGATCGCGTAAT
>JAETTR010000191.1 GCA_021768985.1 Bacillota bacterium | reverse complement strand
AGTGATGCTCTCGCTTTTGATTTCTTTTGTCGTAACGGCGGCGGTCGTGGCGGGCGTGGCGCTGTTGCCCGAGTTCGTATTCCGCCTGACCCTTCTCGTATTGTTTGTGTTCCTGTTTATGAACTTCGGCGTTCGCATGGAAACGGTGTACTTCGAAACGGATAAGCTGGACAGAGAAGATTTACTGCGCAGTTACAGGGAGCTTTGATATGAGATTTCGGAACGCATTGCGTATTTCCATCGATAATTTTTCTTCGGTATTCAAATTGCTGTTGTACCGCGTGATTACGGGCATCGTGTTTTTCAGTCTGGTTTTCGTGATTTTAAAGCTTGCGCTCAACGTGGTGACGGCAAGCGCGGAAATGCACGCGCTGAAAGAGCTCGTGGGCGTATTCTTCCGTTCGATCGCGACGGGGGACGGCGAGCGCCTGCACGGGATCGGCGACGAGTTCGCGGCGGCGTTGAAAGACTTTTTGCTGATGCTCGGGCGGAACAGCGGTTCGATCGCGGGCGCGATCGTCGGCGTGTGCGTCATGTATCTGTGCTCCCGCTTTCTGAACGGGTTGGCGGTGTTTGCGATCGGAAACACGATTAACGATCGCATGAGCGTGTTCGCGCGCACCTCCTTCTCGTCGGCTTATTTTAAAAATATCGGGCAGGCGGCGCTCTATCAGATCATTTATGTGCCGCTCGCGTTTTTGTACGACGCGGTTTCGCTCGGCGTTTGCTTTTTGCTCTTTTTCTATGTGCCGTCCTTTCTGCCCAATTGGGGGCTATTTTCCGTGTTTATCGGCATGTTTTTCGCCGTGACGGCGATGGTCTGTCTCGAAGCGTTGAAAATGGCGGTCATCTCCGGTTGGATTCCCGCTATGATTGCGGACGGAAAATCGGCGGGCGCGGGATTAAAAGGCTGTTTTACGGAAGGAAAGGGGTTTGCGCAACGGTTTGCGGCGTTCCTCGTCGCGGTGTATCTGATCGTCGTAGTCAACGTGCTTTGCGCGATTACGACGTTTGCGAGCGCGTTGCTTCTGTCCGTACCGCTCAGTTTTCTTTTCCTGCTTGCCTTGCAGTTTGTAAACTACTACCAGCAGAACGGAAGGAAATATTTCGTTTCTCTGCATAAGATAGAAGGCATGGGCGATAAGCCCGAGGACGTTCTCGAATAAGATAAAATCCGCGCGTTTTTCGCGCGTTTTTTGAAAGGAGATGTTATGAGTTATCAATCGGTTTACGAGGCGTGGCGGAAGGATCCGCGCCTGACGGAAGAGGAGCGTGCGGAGCTTGCCGCGATCGCGCAGAACGAGAAAGAGAAGGAGTACCGCTTCGGCGGCGAGCTCGAATTCGGCACGGCGGGCATGCGCGGCATTATCGGTTGCGGCATGAACATGATGAACGTGCGCACTGTCATGCGCGCCACGCAGGGGCTTTCGGAATACGTTAAGACGCTCGGAAAGGAAGCGGCGGAGCGCGGGGTCGTCATTTCGTACGACACGCGCAGAAATTCCCGCCTGTTCGCCGAGAAATCGGCGGGCGTGCTTGCGAAGAACGGGATCAGAGCGTATCTGTTTTCGGACGTGCACCCCGTGCCCATGCTCTCGTACGCGGTGCGGTATCTGAACGCGGTGGCGGGGATCATGATCACCGCTTCGCATAACCCCAAGGAATACAACGGCTATAAAGTGTACGGCGAGGACGGCGCGCAGATGTCGCCCGAAGCGACGGCGGTCGTCGTCGGGTTTATCGAAAAGATTTCCGACTATCTCTCGGTGACGGGCGATGAAACGAGTCCGCTGATCGTGCCCGTTCCCGCGGAAACGGACGACACGTATATCGCCGCGCTCTCCAAGGTGACCCTTTCGGAAGAGGCGGTTAAAAAGTGCGGGAAGGATTTGAAGCTCGTATATACGCCCGTTCACGGATCCGGTTACGTGCCCGTCATGCGCATTCTCAAAAAGCTCGGCATCAACGTGACGGTGGTGGAAGAGCAGACGGCGCAGGACCCCGAATTCTCGACCGTAAAGGTGCCCAATCCCGAATTCAAGGAAACCCTTTCCATGGGGATTGCGCTCGCGAACCGAATCCACGCCGACGTGGTGTTCGGCACCGATCCCGATTCCGACCGCCTCGGCGTTGCGATCAAGGACGATCAGGGCGAGTTCAAAGCGCTCTCTGGCAATCAGGTGGGCATTCTGCTCCTCGACTATATTCTGACCCGCCTGAAGGAGGACGGGAAGCTGCCCGTGAACGGCGCGGTGGTGAAGTCTTTCGTCACGACGGGCATGGCGAAGGCGATCTGCGACGAGTTCGGCGTGGCGCTCTTCGAAACGCCCGTCGGATTCAAGTTCATCGGCGAGAAGATCAAGCAATGGGAGGCGGACGGGTCGTACGAATACCTGTTCGGATTCGAGGAATCCTGCGGGTATCTCCGCGGCACCCACGCGCGGGATAAGGACGCCGTCGTCGCAAGTATGCTCTGCGCCGAAATGGTGTGCTATTACACCTATATCGGAAAATCGGTGTACGGCAGATTGCAGGAGATTTACAAAAAGTACGGCTTCGTGCTCGACGGAAACATCTCCATTCAGTACGCGGGCTTGAACGCCATGAAGGAGATGAACGCGGTCGTGGACGCGTTAAAGACGGTGAAAGTGGAGAAATTCGGCTCCTTTGCGGTGGAGGCGGTACGCGATTATTCCGCTTCGGTGCGCCGCGCGGCGGACGGAAAGACGGAGCCACTCGATATCCCCAAGTGCAACTGCGTGTATTACGAGCTTGCGGGCGGTTCGTTCATCTGCGTGCGCCCTTCGGGTACCGAGCCCAAGCTGAAAATTTATTACTCGGTCAAGGCGAAGGACGAAGCGAGCGCCGCCGCCGAACTCGAAAAGGCGAAGAAGGATATTTCCGCTCTGCTCGACCGCGTGAAACAATAATCGAATGCGCGTTCCCCCGAAGGCGCACTTCCATGGGGAATTAAGGACTATTTTTTATAGAATTGTACTTTCAAACGATAAGAACAGCCCTCTCGGACAAATCTCCGAGAGGGCTGTTCTATAAATATTTTAACCGACAAAGTAAGATAAATTGTAATTTATCTTATTTATGTCCTTCAATGTAAGTCAGAAATTCGGGTGTTTTACTCCAATATTTTATACCCCAATTTTCAAAGTTCCACTCAGGCATATAATCATTACATTCGTAATCTATGTAAAATAAAATTCCGTCTTGTAATACAAAGTTAGTGGGAAAATAGTCGATATTTGTATTTGCCGAATACAGTAACACACACATTTGTTTTACTTGTTCAATGCAGCAGGACGGTAGATTATCGTTCAATACCATATCAAATACAGTTTGCCCGTCAAT
>JAETTR010000190.1 GCA_021768985.1 Bacillota bacterium | reverse complement strand
GTACGGCGCGCTCTATTGCCGCCCGAAGGCGAATATCTTGTTCGATCTGAACGGTTATACCATGGACAGAGGGCTCGGGAACGCCGAATCTTCGGGCACCGAGCGTTGCGTACTCCGCGTGGACGGCAAGCTCCGCCTGATCGACAGCTCGGACAAATACGACGAATCGACCGGTAAGCTCGTGAAGAAGGGCACGGGAAAGATGACGGGCGGGTATTCGAGCAACGCGTCGTACGGCAGCGCGCTGATGATTTACAATACATCCGCGATCTGTACGGTGGAGGGCGGCACGATCACGGGAAACGTGACCGTAAACGCCGCCGCGATCACCGTTCACTCGGGCAGTAAGCTGAATCTGGGCGGAAGCGTGCAGATTTACGGCAATCCCAACCGCAACGGCGGGGAGTACAACCTGCAATTACAGGCGACCTCGGGCGACAAGAGCATTATCGGCATTGTTTCGCGCCTGAGCGGGGTAAAGGATACGGCTGCGGCGGTGGAGGACGGTTATTCCGTCGGCAAGCCGATTCCCGTTACCCGCTCCACGGTCGGCGTATTCACGAACGATTTCGATACCTATCATTCGGGCGAAGAGGCAAAGAATTATTTCCTGCCCGAAGATTCGAGCATGCGCGTGCAAGACATCGACAAATGCGCTACGAAAGAAGGATATTTATATTCCGATTCGCCCGAGATCAACTGGGCGTATGCGGTCAACACGAGTTTAAAAACGGGCAAGCCCGAAATTTTCGTCTTGGAAAAGGATTGGATTGCCGAACCCGTAAGCAGTTACGGCAGTACGTTCTCCAAGACGCAGAATTCTACGAGTATATCGAATCCGTTCTATTACGGCGTGCTTTGCGTGCCGCAGAACGCGCAGGTGATTCTCGATTTGAACGGACACACGCTCGACCGCGCCTTGACCGCCGCGCCCTCGTCGATTGCGGGCGCCGGCGTAATTCAGGTGCGTTACGGTACGTTGTGGCTGCACGACAGCTCCGATTACGACGCGAACGGCGCGCTCGACCGCGACCCCGAATCGTCGAGATACGGTTATCCTTTGGGCAACTACACGGGCAAGGGCACGGGTAAAATTACGGGCGGTTACGGCAGCAACGGCGGCGCGATCGACCTCGATTATTCCACGCTGTACATGACGGGCGGCGAGATTACGGGCAACGTGGGCACCAACTGGGCGGCAGCAATTCTTGCCGATAATACGAACGCACATGTCGTCATTACGGGCGGTTCGATCCACGACAACAGCCAGATCGGCTCGAACAGTAAGTATCGGTTCGGCGGCGGCGTGAGCGCCTACTATCCCGCGCAGATCAGTCTCGGCGGCAGAGCCCGCATTTACGACAACTACAACAACCAAGGGGTGGAGGAGAACGTTTCCTTCGATACCTCGGGGCACAACGCGCTGAACAGCACGACCTGCATTACGATCATCGAAAGAATTCTGCCCGAAGAGAGCGCGCCCGGCAACAACGACGGGTTCTGGGTCGGCGTGACGCGGGATACGAACAACTACACCCAGACGGACGGCAACGTGTTTACGTCGGGGCTCGGACAGTATCTCGCGAGCACGTATCAGACTTCCGACGCGTTCTTTGCGGATAATCCGCAATACGTGATCCAACAGACGGGTTCGAGTTTCCGCCGCGAAGCGACGGTGTTCTCGCACGACAACGAAAAGAACTGGCAGGACTGCGTCACGCAGAGCGAGGCGGAAAACGGTTACGCGAACGATTTCGTGCGCGAATATAAACTGTATTCCGATTGGTCCGCCGCGGCGAACGGATCGTACGCGACGGCGTTCGGTACGGCGAACGCGTATGTGTACGGCGCGCTCTATTGCCGCCCGAAGGCGAATATCTTGTTCGATCTGAACGGGTTTACCATGGACAGAGGGCTCGCGGACGCCGAATCCTCGGGCACCGAGCGTTGCGTGCTCCGCGTGGACGGCAAGCTCCGCCTGATCGACAGCTCGGACGAATACGACGGCGCGGGCAATCTCGTGAAGAAAGGCACGGGAAAGATGACGGGCGGGTATTCGAGCAACGCAACATATGGCAGCGCGCTGATGATTTTCAATACCTCCGCGATCTGTACGGTGGAGGGCGGCACGATCACGGGGAACGTGACCGTGAACGCTTCCGCGATTACCGTTCATTCGGGCAGTAAGCTCAAGCTCGGCGGGAGCGTACAGATTTACGACAACCCCGACCGCAACGGCGGTTCGAACGATCTGCAATTGCAGGCGATTTCGGGCACGAACGCGATAATCGAGCTGGTTTCCCGTTTGCAGGGTGTGGAAAAAGCGGGGCATAAGATTCCCGTCAAGCGGGATTCCAACGGATTTTTCACCGACGGCTTCGAGCTGTATCACGGCGCGTCCGCCGACGTCAACGATTATTTCGTTTCGGGGAACGATCTTTACAACGTCATCGAAGAGGAAACGGACGACGGCAAGAAAGAGGCGTATTTCCTTTCCACCGATAACGGCGTGAACTGGGAGTATGCGGTCAACACGAGTCTGAAAAACCGCGACTGGGAGATCTTCGCGCTTTCCAAGGACTGGATCGCGGAATCGCATTCGAGGTTCACGACCTCCTTCTCCGCAAGCTCGGGTACGAGCGAATCCTCGCCGTACTGGTACGGCTGTCTGATGGTGCCCACGGGCGCGAAGGTGATTCTCGATCTGAACGGGCACACCATCGACCGCAAGCTTGTCGATACTTCGTACAGCTCCGATGCGGGGCTCGTCTTGCGCGTGTTCGGCGAACTGATCATCATCGACAGCTCCATGTACGACGCGGGCGGCGCGAAGTTGCAGCCGTTTACCGACAACGACACGGGCAGGGATAAATTCGCGCCGACGGGCAACGTGATTTCGAACGGAACGGGCAAGATCACGGGCGGGCGTTCGCGCAACGCGGGCGGAATGCAGTTATACCGCGGCGGCGACGCGTATATGTACGGCGGCACGATCACGGGGAACGTGGGCGTTACCTGGGGCGGCGGCATTATCGTAGAGGGCGGAAGCCGGTTTACCATGCTCGGCGGTTCGGTTTCGGATAACGCGCAGATCGGGAACGACTCGCGCTTTTCGGGCGGAATTCACGTATATTACAACACTAACTATTTGAGCATGGGCGGCTCCGCGCGGGTGGAGGGGAACACCTCGATCGGCGTGGAACACAACGTCAGCTTCTACAATGCGCCCGAAAAAATCAGAATCGTTTCGGAAGCGCAGGCGGATCGGGGCGATATCAAGGGATTTTACGTAGGAATCACCAAAGACACGAACAATTACACCACGCCCGATGGTACGGCGTTCACCACGGGTTGGAGCGATTACAATACGCTT
>JAETTR010000189.1 GCA_021768985.1 Bacillota bacterium | reverse complement strand
CATACTACACGCTGGCCGAAGACGAAAGTGCTTGCATCGAAACCATCGAAAGCGACGGCGGGGCAATCGCGCAATACATCAAATGGCAGAGCGGGGCAATCGGGCGTGACATCAACCCCGATAAACTCCGCGCGTTGATTTTGAAGCCAGACGGGGAAAACGCCGTAGGCGCATACCGCGTCGCAATTACAAGTCCGACATTTGCCGAACTTGACGAGACGACGATAGCGCAATTCTCCGGAACAATGACGGTAAAGCACGAGGTAGTAAAAGAATGAAAATAACCACGTTGGAATTTTTGAGACTGCTCCCGGAATTTATGCGCGAAGACGCAGCCGTAAAGGCTCTTGCCGAAGCGGTGGAATCCACCGTGCTTATTCCGGCGGTCAGAGTAAAGACGGCGCGAGTATGGGACCAGATAGACCGTTTGAACGATGCGCAGCTTGATGAGCTGGCATACGAAATAGACGTTGACTCGAATATCGCAGATTTGCCGATTGAAAGCAAACGTGCCATCATAAAAAGCTCAGACAAGGTTTATTCGAAACGCGGCACGAAATGGGCAATCGAGCAAATTATCAAAGACGTTTTCGGCGGCGGGTACGTTACGGAGTGGAACAAATACAACGGCGAACCGTTCCACTTCCGTGTTACAACGAGCTACCCGTTGCAGACGCAGGATATAGTCGACCGTTTCCGCGCGCTTGTCGCGGTCGCTAAACGGAGTAGCGCGGTGCTGGACGTTATCGAGTTTGCACATTCCGGTGAGGTTACGGCATACGCCGCCACGGCGCGAACCGGAATGGCGGTCGTCGCGGTAGGCACAGCGGCGAATATTTAAGAGGAGGACGCTACAATGTGGAATAGCGCAGTTATAACGAACGCGGGCAAGGAACTGCTCGCAAATTGGCTTGAAGGCGCAACGCTGAACTTCGACAGCGCAGCCACAGGCGAAGGAATGGTCGCGGATGCATACCTTATGGCGCAAACCGGACTCGTCGCACAAAAGCAGACGCTGAGCATTGTCAAAATGGACAGGGTGGCGAACGGTGTAAGATTGCAATTGCAATGCACCAGCGCAGGCGTAACGGCGGGGTACATTATTAACCAAATAGGCGTATGGGCAAGCCTTAACGGGAGCGAGAGCGCACTGATCGCGCTTTATCAAGACGGGGTAGGCGTAAGCGTTCCGACACACGAAGATATGCCTGACTACGTTTTCACGTTTTACGCAACGCTCCAAATGTCGAATACCGGCGTACTGACGGCGACGATAGACCACGAGGCCATGGTAACACGCGCGGACTTCGATGCCGGGATGAATACAAAGTTCGATACGGCTGGCGCAGGCTTGAAAAAGGACGGTACTACGATAAAGCACACGAACAGCGTAACCGCAGGAGGCAGTAAGGGTAGCAACGGAGAAAAAGCCTTCGGCGATAAAATTATAATCCCTTATGCCAAGCACGATACCGAAGGGCATATTACAGAGAGTGGCACAACCGAAATAACTCTACCGTCTAACACGGCCACAGCGAATGCGGACGGACTGATGAGTAAAGAGGACAAAGCAAAGCTGGATGCGGTCGGAATCATCTCGATTACGGGTGCGACCGTTACGCTGAGCGGCTCTTTGACTTATAACGGTTCTACGAAAACGAAGACGGTCAGCAGCGTGGTGGTCAACGGCAAGACTCTGACAGCCGGAACGGATTACGTCGTAAGCGGCAACACGGCGACCAATGCGGGAACTTATACGCTTGTCATAACCGGGATAGGGCAATACGTCGGAGCAATAGGCAGAGCGTGGGAGATTGCGAAAGCGAACGGTTCGGCTTCGACGAGCGTAACAAGCCTGAATATGGTTGGCGCGATTGGTATGACGCGCACATTTACAGTTTTGCGTTCCGGCGACGGGGCGATAACGGTAAGCAGTAGCGACGTTTCCGTTGCGCAAGCGACAGTTTCGGGAACAACGGTCACCGTAAAAGCCGTTAAAAGCGGTTCTGCGACGATTACAGTCAATGTGGACGCAGAAACGAATTACAAGGCTACAAGCAAAACTGTGGCGATTACAGCAACCATAGCGTCGGCTACGCTTAACGACAATTCGTGGGCGACGATTAAAGCCGTATCGGATGCAGGCGCGGGCGCGTCCGTCTGGTCGGTTGGAGCGACAAAGGAAATTGAAGTAAAAGGGACGGTCGGAACGCTGAATATCGACCAATCACTCTGGGTTTACGTTATAGGGTTCAACCACAATGCGACTTATGAGGGTTCGAATAGAATCCATTTTCAAGGGTTCAAAACGGCGCAATCGGGCGGCAAGGATGTCGGTTTGGTTGACAGCAAGTACAATTCGAACTATAATGATGGTACGAAGTATTTTAACATCAACCACTGGGGTTATTACAACTACGGCGGCTGGTCAGCTTCGGATTTGCGATATGACGTTCTCGGCAGTACGAACGTAGCACCGAGCAACTACGGAGAGGTTAAAGCATCCGGAGCAACGGGCAGTAATGCGACGAACACCTGCGCAACGAACCCTATGGCTGGTACGTTGATGGCGGCTCTACCGTCCGACCTTAGAGCGGTGCTAAAACCGATAACAAAATACACGGACAACGTGGGCGGTGGCAGCGGGAGCGTTCAGTCGAACGTAACAGCGACGACGGACTATCTGCCGTTGCTTTCAATGAAAGAGGTGTTCGGCAGTACGCAAGGCATAGCGAACAGTTACGAAGGCAATTGTCAGGCGCAATACACTTACTACGCAAACGGCAACTCGAAAGTTAAGTATAAGCATTCAGACGTGAATACGGCTGCGTGGTGGTGGCTGCGGTCGCCGAGTTACGCTACTAGCACCAATTTCTGCGCTGTGTGGTCGTCGGGCAGTACCGACTATAACATTGCTTACAATTCTGCCGCGCTCGCGCCGGCTTTCGCAGTCTAATCTTACAATCGGTAAAATCGCGCCCACGCCAGTGGGCGCAAAAAAGGAAGGCACACAATGTCGGTACTGAAATCAAAACGGTCCGAAAGCAAAGCGGAATTCGTAAACACCGCGAACGAAATCTATACGCGGACAATCGCGTTTTTAACGCGGTTGTCCGCGCGGTACGCTCGGCTTTTAGCGACTGACGTGGCAAGGCTCGCGTCCGAGGTGGTAGACCACGCCGAAAAGGCGAACAGCATCTACCCATCAAGCGACGAGCGACGAAGACTGCGCGAGGCGCACATCTTGGAATCCAGAGCGTCGCTCATGGCATTAGACGTGCATCTCGCGCATTGTTACTCAATTATGGTGCTGAACCCGGCTGGGTGTTTTGAAACATCTTCCGGAAAGCCAGTCAAGGCATCGGATGCGTCGCAACGCCTTG
>JAETTR010000188.1 GCA_021768985.1 Bacillota bacterium | reverse complement strand
AATCTCTTCTCCCTTGGGCAGAGCGGATTCCTGTTAACGCTCCTGAAAGTCCTGTTATGGACGTTCGTCTGGGCGTTCTTCGCAACGTTCACCAACTATTTCTTCGGCATGATCCTCGCCCTCATGATCAATAAGAAGGGGATCAAGCTCAAAAAGCTCTGGCGTACGCTTTTCGTAATCGCCATTGCGGTACCGCAGTTCGTTACGTTGCTCTTAATGCAGAAAATTCTCGACAACGACGGAATTCTGAACGCGATTCTCGGCACGAAAATCTTCTGGCTTTCCGACTCCGCGAACGCGTCCATTATCCCGCGCGTCGTTATCATTGTCGTCAACATGTGGATCGGGATTCCCTACACCCTCCTCATGTGCTCGGGAATTCTCATGAATATCCCCGCGGAAATGTACGAGGCGGCGCGGCTCGACGGCGCAAACCCCTGGCAGCTCTTCCGCAAAATCGTTCTTCCCTATATGCTGCACGTTACGGGTCCTTACCTGATTACGCAGTTCGTGGGGAACATCAACAACTTCAACGTCATCTGGCTCCTGACGGGCGGCGGACCCGGCGACAACGGCTATACCCAACAGGCGCAGTCAACCGATCTGCTCGTCACCTGGCTGTACCGTTTAACGACGGATACCGACCCGAAATATAACATCGCTTCCGTCATCGGTATTTTGATTTTCATCATCTGCGCGGCGATCTCGCTCATTACCTACAATCGTTCGAGCTCTACCAAAAACGAGGAGGACTACCAGTAATGGAAAAGAATTTATCCGAGCGCAACTGGAAGAAAAAACTGTTGGGGCAAAAGAGCAGAAACGCGGTGGCGAACGGGTTCATTTACGCGGTGCTGGCGGTGCTCGGCGTGCTCTGGATATTGCCCATCGTCTATCTGCTCTACACGGCGTTCCGCGTCACGCCCTCTACGGGAATTATTTTCGAACTGTTTCCGGACGGCTTGCGGCTCGGCGTCGGAAATTTCGGCAGACTGTTTTCCGAAACGAAATTTTTGATCTGGTTCGGCAACACGCTGCTCGTGGCAACCTGCTCCTGCGCCATTACCACGCTGTTCATTCTCATGGTGAGCTACTCCTTCTCGCGGATGCGCTTTAAGCTGAGAAAGCCGCTCATGAACGTTATGCTCGTGCTCGGCATGTTCCCCGGCTTCATGAGCATGATCGCGGTGTACTTCATTCTGAAGGCGCTCGGGCTGTTGAATTCGCTGTTTGCGCTCATTCTCGTCTATTCCGCGGGCGCGGCGCTCTCCTACTATATCTGCAAGGGATTTTTCGATACGCTTCCCCGTTCTCTGGAAGAGGCGGCGATTCTCGACGGCGCGTCGCAATGGACGGTTTTCTGGCGCATCACCATTCCGCTTGCAAAGCCCATCATCGTGTATACGGTGCTCACGTCGTTTATCTCTCCCTGGTGCGACTTCATTTTCGTAAACACCATTATCAACGACCCGAACAAGTACACGGTGGCGTTGGGTCTCTACAAGCTCATCAATGCCGAAAAGAACTCGTTCAACGATAACTTCACGGTATTCTGCGCCGGCGCGACCGTGGTCGGCTTGCTGATTTCGGCGCTCTTTATGAGTATGCAGAAGTACTACGTGGAAGGCGTGACGGGCGGCGCGGTAAAATAAGAAGAGGTGGCTATGAAAGCAAAGAAAGTTGTTTGCGCGCTTGTTGCGCTCACGCTCGGTTGCGCGGTTCCGCTCTCCGCTTGCGGGGAAACGAAGGACGACGCGCTGAACGTGATCGACGACAACAACCGCAATTGGTACGAAGTGTTCGTGCGCTCCTATTACGATTCGGATAACGACGGGATCGGCGATCTGAAAGGACTCGCCGTGAAGCTCGATTACATCAAGGAAATGGGCTTCAACGGAATCTGGCTGATGCCTGTCTGCGAATCGAACACCTATCACGGATACGACGTGGTGGATTACTATACGGTCGAAAAGGATTACGGAACCAACGAGGATTTCAAGGAACTCGTACAGGAAGCGCATGCGCGCGGAATCAACGTCATCGTGGATATGGTGCTCAATCATTCCTCCATCAGCAACGGTTGGTACCAAAAGGCGATCGCCGCGCTTTCCAGCGGCACGACGGGCGAAAACGCAAAGTATATCGACTATTACAACTTTTCCGACGAACAGCTGCCCGGCTATGCGCCCGTGCAGAACATGACGGGGAAATATTACGAATGCCGTTTCGACAGCGCCATGCCCGATCTGAATCTGGACAGCGAAGCCGTGCGCGGCGAAATCGCCGATATCCTCGACTATTGGCTCACGGATATGGACGTGGACGGGTTCCGTCTCGACGCGTGCACGAGCTATTATACGGGCAACGTAACGAAGAACGTCGAATTCCTGACCTTTGTAAACGAAACCGCGAAGGGGATCAAGGAGGACGCCTACATCGTCGGGGAGGTCTGGGAAGGCTCCGACGCGCAGATCCGCCAATATTACGAAAGCGGAATCGACAGCTGTTTCCTGTTCACGATGAGCGCGGGCGCGGCGTACGGAAGCACGTTGAAAAACACCTTCTCGTCGCTTGAAAACCAACCCGGTCAATACTTTACCAATCTGTTGCTCGAATATCAGAGAGTGTACGATATCGGCACGCAGGCGCCGTTTTTGTGCAATCACGATACGGCGCGCGCCGCGAATATGCTGGTCGGGGAGCGTCAGGTGAAAATGGGCGCGGGATTGCTCTCGCTGATGAACGGCAACGTGTTCGTGTATTACGGCGACGAGATCGGAATGATCTGTCAGGACTCTTCGTCCGATCCCACCAAACGCATTCCCATTCTCTGGGACAGTGAAATCACCGAGGGACAGGTGCTCAAACCGCCGCAGCCGGGCATCAATATCGGCGCGAAAGCGTATAAATATCCTTCGGTTGCGGAACAACAGGCGGATTCGGAATCGATTCTCAACTACTACAAAGCTGCGATGCGTCTGAGAAACCGTCACCCCGAGCTTGCGCGGGGAACCGTTGAAAGTCTGGACCCGCCGAACGAGTACGTCGGCGCATTCAAAAAGACGTACGATGGCAAGTCGATCGTCGTTCTGGTGAACTTGTCCGAACAGGAAAATTACACGGTGGATTTTTCCGCTTACGGCGACGTAAAAGTCGTTGATATTCTGGACGTATCCGGCAAGAGCAAGGCGTCCGGCAAAAAGTTGAATATGCAACCGTATTCCATCGCCATTTTGAGATAAGAACGCTTATTTACGGGTGTGAAAACACCCGTAAATTTATGCCAAAGGTGAATTATACTATTAAGTGCAACAGGAGGGAGATAAAAAAAGGAACTCATATAAATCTGTGATATAATAAGTTTGCAGACAAAATTACACAGGGAGATTTATATGAGCTAC
>JAETTR010000187.1 GCA_021768985.1 Bacillota bacterium | reverse complement strand
GGTTGGATGCAGGCGCAGTATAACGTGACGGGCAATCTCTATTGGGCGACCGACGTATACGCGGAATACAGCAAAGACGGATATCAAAGCCTCGAAGAATATTACGAGGGGAACGCCGTGCGGTATCCCGCAGTCAACGGCGACGGTTATTTGTTCTATCCCGGGAAGAAATACGGCATCGACGGACCGATCGGTTCTATGCGGTTGGAAGCGATTCGGGACGGCTACGAAGAATATGAAATTCTTTACGAAATCAAGCAGAATTATCTTGCCGCCGAAAGCAGTCTGGGAAATTATGCTCCCGATTTCGAAAAATTCGTTTCTTCGCTCACCGAAGACATGTACATGGGTACCACCGTTGCGGCTACGACCGAAGAATTCAATGCGGCGAGAGCGGCGTTGTTCGAGGCGTCCGCTCTGAACAAGAAAACGGGATTTTCGGTAATCGATTATTCCGACGATGGCTACGGAAATAAGACGTACGAGTTCGCCGCGGATTCGGCGTGGACGGTGAAGGAGAACGGTACGGAAGTAACGCCGCAGGCAACGGAGAACGGTATTTCGGTCTATTCGCTCGCACGGAAACTGACGGAGAACAGGAATGAGCTTCGCCTGACTTTTGAAAAAGAGGGCGAAACGGTCGCGTACAATTTCGATTTGGGCGGCAAGGTGACGGTGGTTGCGGCAACCGAATTGACGGAAGAGCATTTCGCGGAACGGACGGTTGAGCCCGTTCTGAACAAGACGGCGGAGGGATGGAATATTTCGCTTGCCGAAATCAGCGATCCCGATTTGGCGGATCAGTCGTTCAATTTACTGTTAAACGGCGTTGCGGCGGTCGGCGTGAATACGCGCTCTCTCGTGTTGCACGTTTGGTACGGCGGCGACGAAGCGGAACTTATGCTCAACGGGAAGTTCAAGGGAAGCGCCATCGCTTCGACGCTAGCAACCTGCAAGCTTGTAAAGGGTGAAAATGTAATCACGATCGATTTGAGTCTCAAAGACATGAACGCCCTGGGTGCGTTGGAACGGCTCACGTTCTCGTTCGCCCGCGCGGAAGAAGGGGAAAATATTCCCGCGCATGCGTTCACGCTCAAAGACCTTGTATATTATGCCGGATAAGAGAGGGAAAAGAAAATGAGAAAATCAAAATATTATTTATTAGGCGCATTTTGCACGTGTTTGGCGCTCGGCGTTGCGGTCGGTTGCGGAGACAATGATGACGATCAGAAAACTTCGGAAACTCCGAAAGAAGTCATGCTTGCCGATTTTGAAAAATGGGCGCCCGATTTCCAGACGTTAAGACTTCGCAACGGATTCGGCTCGGTTGACGTTAATACGGATTCCGCTTACGTAAAGTCGGGCAAACAGTCGGCGGCTTTAACCGTCGTCGGCGCGGACGGAGCCGAGAAGCCGTTGTTTTTCGTAAACACCGTCAGCGGACGTTTCGATTACGATTATTCCGATTTTTCAAAAATCGACAGTGTTTCGGCATGGCTCTACAATGCGTCGCAAACGGACGAAACCGTATACGTGGGGCTGATCACGAGCATTGTTTCCATCGAACAGGTCGGGTATGAAAAATACGAAACGTTTACTTTGAAATCGGGGTGGAACGAAGTCGTTTACAAGCCCGATATGAACTACGTGATTTCCGCGGTGGGGCAAGAGGAATACGACGGGATCAAGGGCGTTTACTTCATGTTCGACAATCCGCACGCCGCTACCAAGGCGGAGGGCAAGAAGTTCTACGTAGACGACGTAAAGCTCAACTACGGGGAAGAAAAGCCGTTTAGCGAAGTGCGCGCGGGCAAGTATTATACGTCGGGCACGCAAATCGGAGCGCCGAGCTACATTACGCTTAAAAATCCCGTTACGATGAAGGAATTGGAGGATAAGGCTCTTTCCTTCGAGTTCAAGTTCGATACCGATACGGGCAGATTCGGCTTTGCAATCATGTGCGACGACTATAATTGGAACAATATCACAGGTACGCTCGTCATCGAAAAGACGGCGGAGGGCGTCGTTGCCAATATGGGCAGAATCGAAACACTCGAAGACGGTTGGTACGTTTGGAAACTCAATCGGGAATTCTTTGCGGGCGACGGCGCCGGCAGAGCCGAATCCGTCAGCCTTATTTATCACCAAGGCGAGGCGGTGCAGGGCAACGTCATCATCAATTGGAACAGCATGAAGGCAGTCAATGCCTATGAAGTTACAAAAGAAGAGAGTGCAAGCCGTTATGTAACCGGCGATGAGATCAACGGAAACTACAACGGTCAGCCCGCGATTTTCGATCTGATCGATATTTCGGAGTTTGAAAACAAAGCGTTGCACTTCGAGTTTAAGTTTATTTCCGAAACGGGTAAATTCGGGTTCGTTTTCATGGATAACCCCGGTTGGGCGAATATCACGGGCACTTTAACCGTGGAGAAGAAAGCCGACGGCACTTATGAAGCCAATATGGGTAAGATCAAAGAACTCGGAAACGATTGGTATGCTTGGGAACTCAATCGGGAATTCTTTGCCGGTGACGGCGTGAAAAATGCGCAAAACGTAGGCTTGATTTATTGTCAGGGCGAAAAGGTAACGGGCGAAGTTTTAATTGATTGGAGTAGCGTGCAGGCGGTGGATGCCTATACGGTTACCCGCGAGGAATGTGCAAGCAGATATGTAACGGGTGATGGAATCAATGGAAATTTCAGCGGTCAGCCCGTGCTTTTCGATCCGATCGATATTTCGGAGTTTGAAAATAAAGCGTTGCACTTCGAGTTTAAGTTTATTTCCGAAACGGGTAAATTCGGATTCGTTTTCATGGATAACCCTGGTTGGGCAAATATCACTGGTACCTTAACCGTGGAGAAGAAAGCCGACGGTGCATACGAAGCCAACATGGGCAAAATTGTAGAAAAAGCAGACGGTTGGTACGCTTGGGAGCTCAACAGCGATCTTTTCAAAGGCGACGGCGTAGCAAACGCCAAAAACGTTGGTTTGGTGTACGACGGCGGTGAAAAGGTAACAGGCGAGGTGCTGATTGATTGGGGTAGCGTGCAGGCGGTAGACGCATACGAGCTTACCCGCGAGGAGCGTGCCGAACAGTTTACCGATGGGGATAAAATCGAACATAATTTCCGCGATAGTAAAATTCCGATGACCGATCTTCAAAACAAAGCTTTGTCTTTCGAGTTTAAGTTCGCAACCGAAACGGGCAAATTCGGCTTTAATTTAGAGGACATGAACGGCGAATGGAAGAGTATTACAGGCGACCTTATCATTAAAAAAACGGCGAAAGGCGTTTCCGCCAATATGGGCGTCGTTACGGCGATGGCAGACGGCTGGTATCAGTGGAAACTTAACCGTAATCTGTTTGCGGGGCATAACGTTGCGAATGCAGAAAGCGTAAATCTTGCTTATCATTA
>JAETTR010000186.1 GCA_021768985.1 Bacillota bacterium | reverse complement strand
CGTCGCATTCCTTATTTTCCGATTCCGTAAGATAGCGCAGTTTTATTCCGTCACGGTTTCGTTCGGTCGCATAGGACCGCAGCAACTTTTCGAAATCCCCCGCATACTCGTATTCGCGCAAAAAATCCGAAAGCGGCTTTCGCGCATAACAAAGCTCGGTAAGATACCGCTCGTTGAACATAGAAAATTGCGAATAGAATTTCATGCGGGCGCGGTACTTCCCCGCGGCAAGATAGCCGAGAAAGATACAAAAAGCAACGATCAGCCCGCTTAAAAGGAATTTAATCCACATATTCCCCGTCGGCTCCGTAAATTTTATCGATTTCCCCCACCCCGCTCAACGTCACGTACCGCCCGAATAACTTTTCAGGCACGTCCTCGTATTTTTTTAAATGCGCGGACGCCAACACGTGAATTCCGCTCTCAATCGCGCGTTTTACCGCGGCGTAATCCTCGGGCAAAAGCTCGTCCGTTACGATGACGTCGGGGCGCATGGCACGGATTCCCGCCGTAAACGCCGTCAATTTATCAGCAAACCGAATTACGTCGCTGAACTCCCCCAGATCGCCCGCGGAAAGCTCGCCGCGTTCGTCGGATACGAGAACGTTACAGCCCGTGCGATTGCCGATCAATCTCGCCAGATCGCGCAACAGCGTCGTTTTGCCCCAGCCGGGAGGCGAAAGAATGAGCAAAGAATCCAATTTTTCTGCAAAGCAACGGGAATAAATCTCTTCCGCGCACCCCTCAACCGCATGCGGAATACGAATGCACAGCGAAGTGACGGCGCGAACGGAAAGCGGTTGCCCATGCTCGTACACGTATGAGCCCGCAATCCCGATTCTCTCCCCCGCTTTTCCCGTTACAAAGCCCTGCCGAATCTGGTTTTCGACCGAATAGACGGAATAATCGCTCGCCGCGAAAAGCGTTTCCTCCACCTCTTTGCGGGTCGGAAGTAAGGCGTTCCGTTTCCCGCCGACGATTCCGTTTTCACCGAGATATCGGAATTTTCCCTCAAAATTGACGGTAAGCGGCTTGTCCGCCCGCATTCTTATTTCATAAAGACAATTCAGATTGAGGAACCGCAGCGACGCACGAATCCGTTCGGGAAGAAATTCCAACATCTGTATAATGTATGATTTCGATCTTTGAAATATGAAAGCCCCCGCGCCGATTTGCGCGGGGGCTTTCAAAATTATTTTATTCGATTACAAATACGTTGACGCTGTTGTTTTTCAGCGTTGCTTTCAGTTCGCCGTTCTTCAGTTCGGTCTGCGATTCCACGGGTTCGATATGATGCGTTTTGCCGGATCGCACGCCGATCTCGTTGATAACCGTTTCATCCTCGTGCCACAAAGTAATCACCTTCGCCCGCTTTTTATTCGGGAAACCGACAAGCTTCGCACTCAACTCTTCGTCCTTACCCGAAACGTTTACAACTTTCAGATAAATCTTCCCGTCCGCGCCGACCGTTGCACTCTCGAAAATCCGTTCGTTCACCTTCCACACGTGTTTGTCGATTACTTCGTGCCATACGCCGTCTTTATAGACGGAAGCGACGAATCTCTTCTTCGTATACACGAGCTTCATCTTATTCCCTTCGGGACTGTAACCGATAAATTTATCTTTTCCCATCATTTCGCACACCGTGCGCATGAAATCCACCCGTTTATCGAAGGAAACGTCGTATCCCTTATGATTCTTTCCGTACTGGCAACTGATCGAAAATCCCGCGCAGTCCATGGTTCCCGCATCCCGAACGTCCGCGACTCCCACGCCCGCGATAAAGCTCTGTTCGCCCGAGAGACGACGGAATTCGATCACTACCTCACAATCCCCGAAGCGCGCTTTGTCGAAATAGAACCCGTTAAACGCGTCGCTCTCTTCCACGATCAGTTCCCCGTTTTCGATATGCCCACCGCGGCAGTTCGGATAGACCTTCCAATCGCCCATTCCGTTCGCGAAATCGTGCGAATAGAGCTCTTTCCCCGTATGAACGTCCTTTACCGTAACCCGTTTTACGGCGCTCGCCGTGCGGTGTCCCCCGAACAGCAGACCGCCCGCATTGTCCTCGTTTATTTCCGAAACGCCCGTCAGCGTATAATTACCGACGTTTTCCGCAAACATCTTCTGCACGAAATAATTCGGCGTAAGCATAACGTCGCGCGCGTTAAACCAGATGAGATCGGGCGTCCAACGGTAATGATAGGTGGAAGCAAAGAGCGGCGCATAGCACGTCATTTTCACGATGTCGGAATTGCGTTCGCAACCGGTCAGAAACGCCGCTTCCGCAAGCGCGGAACGCAGGTTATTGTCTCCGTTCAGCCGTCCGCGCCCGTCCGACATGGTGTGCATGGCGTATTCGCCCATAAACACCTTCGCGCCGTCGCGGTCGTAGCAGTCGTAGCGTCTGGTATTGTCGATAAACCACTGATAGGAATTGTAAACGTGTTCGTCCACAATCATATCGCGGTATTTTTCATTGATCGTTTTCCACGACTCGTTCGAGTCGGAGGGACGGATATCCACGCCGCAAGTCGTCACGATCGTAATGCCGAACTCTTCGAGAAGATTGGTCATTCTTCCCTTATAAGAATACTGTTTTACTCCGAGAAGGCACGCGGCGAAGTTATCGAAATATTCATACCCCCAATTCTCGTTCCCGATGCCGATATATTTCAGCTCGAAGGGCTCGGTATGCCCCATATCCGTGCGGATCTTCGCCCAGTGCGACTCGTTCGCATCGGAAGACGAAACGTCGCCTTTCGCAAAATAGATGAGGTCGGCAATGTTATCGATTACCTCGTGCTGAAATTTTTCCGTTCCCGGCACAATGCGCTGATATCCCGTTTTCCGCTGCTCGCCCATGCGAATCTGGCAGAGAACGCCGCAGTGCAATACGGGAAGCGGCGTAGCGCCCAGATCCTCGCAGAGCGCGAAATACTCGTAAAAACCGATACCGTAGGACTGCATATACCGCCACAGATTGGGAATTTGCTTTCGCTGTTCGAGCGGTCCTACCGTATTTCTCCATTTGTACTGATAATCGAAGGACACGTCGCCTTCCACAACGCACCCGCCCGGAAAGCGCAGAAAAGACGGATGACAGTCTTTCAACACCTGCACCATGCGCGGCGAAAGTTTTCCGTTGCGGTATTTATCGGGATCGCCCCAGGTCTTTTCGGGCAATAATGAAACGTAATCGATTCCGATTTTTCCGTTTCCTTCAAGAACGATGCAAAGCCGCCCCATCGTTTCTTTTTCCGCTATGACGGACGTAGAAACCTTGATCCAATCCCCCTCCGTTCCCGCGGGAATTTCGATTTCGCCGACGGTCGTATGCCTTCCGTGCGCGCCGCGGATATACACTTTGACGACCCCGCGGAAGCCGAGACGTTTCACCCACATGGAGAAATGATAGGTTTCCCCGTTCTCTAC
>JAETTR010000185.1 GCA_021768985.1 Bacillota bacterium | reverse complement strand
TCTACGGCGACGATGTGTTGGCGCACGTCGCGCAGCACTCGCAGGAAATGGCGGATTTTGTAAACGCGCAGATGCCCGTTACGGTGAAGTATCTTACGACGTGCAAGAGCTCGGACGAAGTGGTCGCGGCGGTGAAGAAGGTGAACGCAGACGACGACTGCGTCGGGATTATCACCTGGTGTCATACCTTCTCGCCCGCAAAAATGTGGATCAAAGGGCTGAGCATGTTGCAAAAGCCCATGTGCCATTTCGCGACGCAGTACAACGAGAAGCTGCCCTACGACACGATCGACATGGATTTCATGAACGAGAATCAGGCGGCGCACGGGGATCGCGAATTCGGCTATATCGTAACGCGACTCCGCATGGATAACAAAGTAATCGTCGGTTATTATAAGGACAAGGAAGCGCTCGAAGAGCTGGCTTCCTGGTGCCGCGTTGCCGCGGGCTATGCCTTCTCCAAAACGGTAAAGGTCTGCCGCTTCTCCGACAACATGCGCGACGTCGCCGTTACCGAAGGGGATAAGGTGGAAGCGCACATCGGGCTCGGCTGGCAGGTCGATTATTATCCGATCGGCGATCTCGTGGAGTATATCGAAAGGATAACCGAGCAGGAAGTGGACGCGCTCATGGCGGAGTACGGCAAAAAGTACGCGATGGGCACGAAGCGGGTGGACGTCGTCCGCGAACAGGCAAAGTACGAAATTGCGATCGAGAAGTTCTGCAGGGAAAAGGGTGGCTATATCGGAATCGTCGATCACTTCGGTACGTTGCACGGACTCAATCAGCTTCCGGGACTCGCCATTCAGGACCTGCAAAGCAAGGGCTACGGCTTCGGCGCGGAGGGCGACTGGAAGATTGCCGCGCTCGGCGCGGTCATGCAATACATGGCGGATCAGAAGGGCACGGGTATGATGGAAGATTATACCTACGATTTAAAAGACGGGCTGTGCCTCGGCGCGCACATGCTCGAAGTATCTCCGCAGTTCGCGGCGACCAAGCCCGAAATTCAAGTGCACCCGCTCGGAATCGGCGGGAAATCCGACCCCGCGCGTCTGGTGTTCGAGGGGATTTCTTCTCCCGAAGCGGTCGCCGTTTCCATGATCGACATGGGCGACAGAATCCGCATGATCGTGCAGAAGATCGAGCTTGTAAAATATCCCAAGAAGATGCCAAACCTTCCCGTCGGCGGTCTGATGTGGAAATATCAGCCCAACTTCAAAGACGGCGTTGCGGCTTGGATCTATGCGGGCGGCGCGCATCACACCGTCGTATCTTCCGTTGTGACCGCGCAGGAAATGCTCGATCTCGGCAACATGTGGGGAATCGAGGTCGTCGTGATCGACGAAAAGACGGAACTGAACGAATTTAAGAAACAGCTCCTTTGGGCGGATCAGGTCTGGAAAATGAAACACTGAAACGAAAACGGTCGGGGCGGGTAATTCCCGCCCCTTGTTTTTATGCGGGAAACGGGGGGGGAATCATGTTTTTGAAAAAATATCTGTTCGGCGATACCGCCGTATATTATGCGGAAACGCCCGTCGAGGGGCGCGCGGGCAAGACGATCGGGCTTGCGGCTTATCCCAAGGATCGGGAGATTCGTGCGGAGACCCTTCGTCCGGATTCTCTCGTGCAGGTCGCTTTCACGGGAGACGAAGGACTTTCGGATTATTCCGCGGGCGTTACGATGTCGTGCCGCAGCTCCGCTTTGTTGCAGATAACGGAACAGACTGCGGACCGTGACGGCGTTACGACTTTTTTAACGGACGGCATGGGGAACGACTATACGCATTTTCTCCGCTATTCTCCCGAAACGGGAGTCTTTTCCGTGCGCGTGCGCTACGAAAATCATACGGGTAAACTGCAAAAATTGGAAAAGCTTGCAAGCGTTTCGTTGGGCGGGATATGCTCCGCCGTCGACGGGGATACGCGCGGGTTTGTCCTGCACCGCATGACGAGCGCCTGGTCGCGGGAATGCCGTCTGAAAAGCGAGCCCTTTTCCCGTCTCGGATTGGAGCGTAGTTGGGCGAACTACGGCGTCAAATGCGAGCGGTGGGGGCAGGTCGGCAGTATGCCCAACCGCGGGTATTATCCCTTCGCGGCGATCGAGGATCCAAAGAGCGGCGTCAGTTGGGGAGTCACGCTCGAAGCGCCCTGTTCCTGGCAGTTGGAATTGTTCGGTGAAAGAGAGAGCGTAACGCTTGCGGGCGGGCTCGCGGACTATGAGTTCGGACACTGGCGGAAGGAAATTCCCGCGGGCGGGTCGTTCGAGACGCACGAGGGATTCTTCACCGTTGTAAAAGGAAGCGTGAACGAGGTCTGCAACGCGTTCGTGCACGAGGCAGATTCCCGGCTTTGCGTTCCGGAAGCCGAAGAGGGAATGCCCGTGCTATTCAACGAGTATTGCACGACCTGGGGCTGTCCTTCGGCGGAGAACATCGAAAAGATTCTCGCCGCGTTAAAGGGATTGCCGATCGAGACCTTCGTAATCGATTGCGGGTGGTACAAGCCGGACGGCAAGGGCTGGTGCAACGCAATCGGCGACTGGAAGCAGAGCGCGGCGCTTTTCCCCGAGGGAATCGGGGCGGTCGTTCGGGAGATCAATCGGGCGGGCATGCGCGCGGGAATTTGGTTCGAGTTCGAGATCGCGGGGCGGGATTCGGAACTGTTCGAGCGGGAAGAGATCATGCTCAAACGGGACGGAGCGGTCATCACGAACAAGAACCGCCGTTTTCTCGATTTGCGCAAAGAGGAAACGACGGAGTACCTCGAAGAACGCTTTTTGCGCTTTCTGAAACAGAACGGATTCGAGTACCTGAAAATCGATTATAACGATGCGTACGGAATCGGGTGCGACGGAGCGGAATCCTACGGCGAGGGCGGCAGACAGGTCGCGGAGGCGAGCATGGGCTGGATCGACCGTTTGCGCGCCGAATGCCCCGAGCTCGTCGTGGAAAACTGTGCTTCGGGCGGGAGCCGAATCGAGCCGCTGCGCATGAGCAAGGTCGCCATGTGCTCCTTTTCGGACGCGCACGAATGTCCCGAGATACCGCTCGTCGCGGCAAACGTCTCCCGCGTCGTACCCGCGCGGCAGATGCAGATTTGGGCGGTTCTTCGCGAAAACGAGTCCGATTCCCGCACGGTTTATTCGTTGTGCGCGGCAATGCTCGGCAGAATCTGTCTTTCGGGCGACGTGCTTTCTTTGACAAAAGAAAAGCGCGCGCTGATTGAACGCGGTCTCTCTTTTTATCGGGAAATCAAAGACCTCGTTCGGTACGGCGATATCAAAAATATCGTCTGTTCGGTGGACGAATTTCGTGATCCGTACGGATTTCAGATTTACGAAAAATCGTGGCGGAACCGTACGCTTGTCGTCGTGCACAATTTGCAGGGCGCGCGCGAAATCGATTGCAAAATGCGGGGAAAACTGCTGTCGGCGTACACGACGGAAGCGTAC
>JAETTR010000184.1 GCA_021768985.1 Bacillota bacterium | reverse complement strand
GCTCGCGCTGATCGCGGGCGTGGTAATGGATCTCATATTGCACAATCAGGGCAAAATCGGCGACGGAGAATTCAAACACCGCATGCTCTTCATTCTGAACTCGCTCGGCGGCATGAGCATCATCTTTTTTGCCGAGCTCCTCTTCCGCATGCGCTTTCCCCTCTTTCTCGAAGTCGCGTCGGTCGTATTCGCCTTCGCGGCGACGGGGCTCGCCACCGTGTACGGCTTTTACGATCTGATTTACGAATGGGATTCCATTCTC
Source organism: Bacillota bacterium (assembly GCA_021768985.1). Classification (GTDB taxonomy): domain Bacteria; phylum Bacillota; class Clostridia; order Christensenellales; family Borkfalkiaceae; genus Gallimonas. Next base: position 3,225 of record JAETTR010000184.1, on the reverse strand, counting down.
CACACCGTTTCGGGGTGCCTGTTCGCCATTGCGGGGCTTTCCGTCGCTTCGCTCGTGTTCCGCGACAAATTGGACGGCGCGCAACGCGCGGTCGCCTTCGTGCTCTTCGCCCTCTTCTTCTCGCTCACGATCGGCTACGTCTGGGAAATCTTCGAATACACGCTCGACAGCATTCTGCCCAACAGCGATCTGCAACCGTACGACGTCGGACTGATGAAAAATCCCGACGGTACGTTCGCGACCGTGGAAATCGAAGGCGTGACGTATTACTATTCCACGAGTATGCGCGGCACGGGACTTCTGGACACCATGCGGGATATGATCGTGCATTTGATCGGTTCCCTGGTAGTTCTGGTTCCCGCCATCATCGTGTTCTTGAAGAAGCCGACAAGCATTCACACCTTCGACGTGACCGTATATCCCTGGTGGAACAAGCGCGGCAAAGAAAACCCGAAAGAATAACCGCGTTTCTTGATTTCGTGATAAAACGCCGACTGCGAATGCAGTCGGCGTTTTCGTTAAATTTCCAGAACCATTCCGTCGTACGCGGCGATCACGCCGTATTGCTTTTCCGCCTTTTTCAAGCTCGCCTTGGTCGGCGCGGAATTGTGCGAAAAATGGGTGATCACTTTTTTCGTACGCTTGTTGCACAGCCCGAGCTTTTCTAACCGCGCAAGGGTGCGGGCGTTTTCGTCCAGCCCCATGTGTCGGGAATTCTCCTCCGTTTTGCCCCACAACAGCGTACAGTCGAGGGTGATCAAATCGAAGGGCGCGCCGCCGATCTGCCGCAAAAACAGATAGTTTTCCTCGGGAAGTCTGCCCGTATCGGTCAAGTGCAGAATCCGCTTCCCGCCCTTTTCGATCACGTACAGGAGCGGTTCCTGCGAGGTGTGCTTGGCAAGAAGCGCATACGCCTTATACCCGCCGAACTCGAATTCCTCGTACGCGCTCACCGTCTGCACGAGAATGTTTTCGGCGATCTCCTGCCGCATTTCCCTTCGGGTGCATTCCGAAAAAACTTCCTGCACCTCGGCGTTGCAATAAATTTCGAGGGTGGGAGACTTCATCTCCGTAGCGTATTTGTATCCGCGCAGAATCAGATCGTGCGCATAGAAATGATCCATATGCGAATGGGTGACGAGAAGATACTTGATCGCCGAAAAATCGACGCCGAATTTTGCGCCGTGATACGCGCAATCGGGCGGAAAGTCAATCGAGAGCTCCCCGTCGATCAGCACCTGCGAGCGCGAACGGAATTCGCCCCGCCTTTTCGCGCTCTTGCAGAACGCGCAATTACAGAACAGCGCGGGGATTCCCTCCGCCGCGCCCGTTCCGAGATACGTCACCTTCATTCGCGGTTTCCTGAAAAGTTAAAGTAAAGTAATTCGGATCAGATCGGATTAAACGCGGCTCATGTACTCGCCGGTCCGCGTATCGATTCTGATCGTGTCCCCTTCGTTCACGAACATGGGCACCTGGAAGGTCGCGCCCGTTTCCACCTTGGCGGCTTTCGTTACGTTGGTCGCGGTGTTGCCTTTCACGCCGGGTTCCGCTTCCACGACTTTGAGTTCCACGAAGTTCTCGGGCTCGACCGAGAACGCGTTGTCGTAGAGGAATTTCACGGTAACGGTATCGTTCTCGCGGATATAGCGGAGCGCGTCCTCCACCTGACTGTGGTTGAGGGGGGTCAGGTTGAACTCATCGTCCATGAAATAGTAGAACTCCCCGTCGGTATACGAATAGGTCATCTTCTTCGTTTCCACCTGCGCGGTTTCGAGCTTCGCGGTGGGATTGAAGGTCTCGTCGGAAAGAACTTGTCCCGTTACGACGTTTTTCAGCGTGGTACGCACGAACGCCGCGCCCTTGCCGGGCTTTACGTGCTGGAATTCGGTAACGGTGTAAACGCCGCTCTTGTACTCGAACGTGGTGCCCTTTCTGATATCGCCTGCCATAATCTGTGCCATAACAATACTCCTTAAATTTACAAAATAATTAAATTTTTATCCGTTTTATGCATGAACGACTTCACCTTTCCGCCGTCCATGTAGCAGCTGTCCTCGATGCGGATCCCGAGCTCGCCCGCAAGATAGACGCCGGGCTCGTCCGAAAAGACCATGCCGTTTACGATCGGCTCCCCGCCCCGCGGCGCAAGTACGGGAAACTCGTGAATCTGCAATCCGATCCCGTGCCCCAGCGAATGGGTAAAATATCCGTCGAGTCCCTTTTCGCGCAGATATCCGCGCGCAATCCCGTCGATCTCCCGCCCCGTCATTCCCGCGGCGGCGCGCTCAAAGACAAGCTCGTGCGCCTTTAACACGTCCGCGTAAATCCGCTTGAATTCCGCGTGCTTTTTGTCGTCGCCGAAGAGAAAGGTGCGCGTGCAGTCCGAGCAGTACCCTTCGTGCTTGCAACCGAAATCGATCAGAACCGCGTCGCCGAATTGCAGTTTGGTTGCGCCCGTTTCGTGGTGCGGAACGCTTCCGTTCGCGCCGAACGCCACGATGGTTTCGAAGGACGTTCCCGAAGCGCCGAACCTGCGCATTTCGTATTCCAGAAGCGCCGCGACGGCGTTCTCCGTCACGCCCTCTTTGATCTGCGGTAACAGCGCGAGAAACGCGTCCTCCGCGATCTCGCAGGCGCGCGCGATTTTTTCGATTTCCGCGGTCGTCTTGATCTCCATCGCCGCCTTCAAAGCAGGCATACAGTCGCAAAGTTCGAACCCCGCGGCTTGCAGCGTCGCCGCGCGGGCGAGATCGGTGAAAGGAAAAGGAACGCCGATTTTTCCGAACGCCGAAAGCGCGGCTTCCGCCTGCGCGTACGCCCCTTCTTTTACGATGATTCCGCTCCCGTTCAGCGCCTTTTCCGCCGCTTCGAAATAGCGCGGGTCGGCGAAAAAAGTACAGTTTTCCGCCGTAAGCAACACGAATCCGTCCGTCGAGTAAAAACCCGTCAGATACTTGCGGAGAAAGTCCTGTTCCACGAAGAGGGCTTCCGCCCCCGCCGCGTCGTATATTTTGCGCAACTTTTCTGCCAACATAGCCTTATTATACCAAATGTACGCCGTCAAGTCAATATTTTTTTCGGGGATTTTTTATATGAAAAACGGACTGCGTTTCCGCAATCCGTTTTTCGTTCATATCGAATACGTTTTAATAAAATTGACATCGCTCATCAACCGTTCACTCGTAACGTTAGCTTTTGCAAGCAACGCGTTTTGCATTTCTT
>JAETTR010000183.1 GCA_021768985.1 Bacillota bacterium | reverse complement strand
GATCCCGTTCTCGACCGTTTCGGAAACGACTTCCTCGAATAGCGGGAAGGTGCAATCGAAATCCTTCCATAACGTAACGGGCGTTAAAATCGTAGCCAAACGCAATACCTCACTCTATCGTTATTTGCGAACCGTGCCGCTCGGTGGCCTTTTTCACCGTAAGCTTCCGTCCGATTCTATGCCGCAACTCCTCTACGTGGGAGATGATCCCGATCGAGAAGTGTTCGCCTTTCAATTTTTCCAGACTGTCCATCACCGTGTCCACAAGCTTTTCGTCGAGCGTGCCGAAGCCTTCGTCGAGGAAGAAAAACTCGATGGGGCGCAACGATCGCAGACAGATCTCCGCGCTCAACGCCAGCGCCAGCGACAGGGACACGAGGAAGGTTTCTCCTCCCGAGAGGGTGAACACGCCGCGCGGCGCGCCGCCGTTGAAGTTATCCCCGACCACGAACCCGCCGTCGTACCGCAGAAAATACCTTCCGTCGGTGAGCGACAACAGGCGCGCGCTCGCGTTCTTCGCCACCGTCTGCAAATACTCCTCCGCAACGAATTCCATGAATTTATTGCCTTCGAGCAGTTTTTTCAGTCGGTCGCACAGCTCCGCTTCCTTGCGCTTTTCGGCGTACTGCGCCGAAAGCTCCTTCTTTTTTAAGATATCGCTCTCCGCGCGCGCAAGCTCTTCGCGCTTCAGCGCCGTACTCTTCGCAAGCTCCTTTTCGGCTTCCTCCGCACTCTTCACCGCCGCGCGTTCCGCCGCGACCGCTTCTTCCGTCGCGCGGGAATAATCCGTTCCGGAAAGCTCCCGCAAAAGCCGCTTTGCCGCCGCGTAGTCCTCTTTGTACTTTTCCACCTTCTCGCGCGCCTGCGCGGAATCGCCGTATTTCTCCGCAAGCGACGCCGCCTCTTCTCCGCTCCGGAATCCGCCCGCCGCAAGCGCGTCGCCGAAGCGCGCCCGCGCCTCCGCAAGCCGTTCTCGCGCGGCGTTCGTCTCCGCCTCCGCCCGCGTAAAGGCGACCTGCGCCGCCGAAAGAAGCTTCGCCGCTTCCTCCCGCTCCGCCGTCTTGCGCTTTTGCTCCGCGCGCTTTGCCGTAAGCTTTGCGCCTAGCTCTCCCGCGGAGAGCGCGCGCTCCTTCAATCGCGGCAGAACCGCGTCGAGCCGCGCCTGCCATTCTTCCGACTCCGCTTTCAGCCGAACGAGCGACTGGACGTGGATATCGTATCGGGTTTTCCGTTTTTCAAGCTCCTGCAATCCTGCGCGCAGTTGCTCGCGCGCCCGCTCGCGTTCTTCGAACTCCTCTTTCAGACGGGAAAAATCCGTCCGTTCGCCCGAGGACAATTTGCGGTATTTTTCGATCAGCGGATCGCTGTCCGCCGAGATCTGCGGGTGCTTTTCCGTCAAGGACACAAGCTCCCCCGCAAAGGTCGCATACTCCGCGCGCAACAGCCCCGCCTTTCCGTGCTCCTCGGCATAGGCGAAAAAGTTTCCGCCGCCGAGCGCGGCAATCGCTTTCTCCTGCGCGGCGCGGTCTTTCTCATAATCGAACCCTGCAAAACACTGCGATTCGTCGTCGTATTCCTTTTTCAGCCGCGCGAGCTTTTCGCGGTAGTCCTTCGCCGCCGCTTCGTCGCGCTCCGCGGTCTGCGCCGCCGCGATCTGCGCGGTCAGCCCTTCGATCTCTTCCGCGGCTTGTTCGGCGTTCCATTCCTTCGCCGCTCTGTCCGCCTGCTCCGCACGCGCGGATTCGGCTTTCGCCCGCTCGAACGCTTGCGCCGCTTTCGTATACCGCTCTTCCGCGGCGCGCGCTTCCCGATAACAAGCCAACGCGTTCGCCGCTTTTTCGAGTCGGGAAAGCTCGTCGTTTAATTTGGACATCTCCGCCTTGACCGCTTCGAGCCGTTCCATCTCCCGCGCCGCGCGCTCGTATTCCTTGCGCTTTTGCGCGAGCAGGGTCAGTTCGCGCTCCTTTTCCCGCGCCGCGGTCAGCGCTCCTGCGGTCTTTTTCTCCTCCGCTTCGAGCGTCCTGATCTCCCGTTTCAGCGCCGCGATCCCCTCTTCCGTGACCGAACCATAGGGTTCGAGCCGCGCCTTCAACACTTCCGTTTCCCGTTGCGCTTCGGCGTTTCTGCGGTTGATCTTTTTCACCATGCCCTCGCCGTAGCGTTCGAGATCGAACAGGCGGGAAACGAGCTTCAGGCGGTCGGAACGCTGGGATTTGACGAACTGCGCGAACTCGCCCTGCGGGAGCGCGATGCACTTTTCGAAATCGCGCTGTTCGAGTCCGATAATCTGTTCGAGCAGGGCGTTTCCGTCGCGCGGACCCTCGGCAAGCGCGGTCATGACCCGCTCTTTGCCCTCGCCCTTGCACTCGTACACGCGCACGCTCTGGTAAGAATTTTTGCGCTTCAGCTCCCGCTCCACGCGGTAGAGCCGCCGCTTTTTATCGTATTCGATTTCGAACTCGAAATTCACGTACGCGCGGTCGGAACCGAAATTGATGAGATTGGAGATCACCGCCTCTTTCGCGTCTAACCGCGAAACCTTGCCGTAGAGCGCGAACACGATGCAGTCGAGAATGGTGCTCTTGCCCGAGCCGGTATCGCCGAAGATGCCGAAAATGCCGTAGTCGAGCAGACGTTTAAAGTCGATTTCCGCGCGCTCCGAGAAGGAGTTGACGCCGCAGAATTCCAGATAGACGGGCTTCACGCTTCCTCCTCCGAAACGAGCGAGAGAAACGCCGCCGTCAGTTCCGCGGGCGGTTCCTCCCCGAATTTCGATTGATAGTAAAGTTCAAACAGCTCCTGCGGAGAAAGGGAGGATTTCAGCACCGTTTCGGGCGCGTCGTCCGAATTGACGCGGGTAATCAGCGATACGAGCCCCGCGTTGCACTCGCGCAAACGCAGCGTTTCCTGCGTCGTGAGCGGCGCGGTCAGATGCAGCGTAAGTTCGATATAGCAATCCTCGTAGCGGGAGAGCAGGCGGAGCGCCTCGTCCACGCCGCGCGCTTCAAGCCGGTACAGCTTTTTACCCGCCGTAAGCGGGATCTCCCGCTCTACCGTAATCTCCCTGCCCTGCGTATTCAGAAGCACCACGCTCTTTTCGGTATTCGCTTCGTCGAACGCGTACTGTAAGAGAGAGCCGCTGTAACGCCCGTTCTTGCCCGCGCGCTGTTTTTTATGCAGATGCCCGAGCGCCACGTAGCCGTAATCGGGCAACGCCCCGACGGGCACGGCGCGCGCGCCGCCGAGCTCGATGTTCCGCTCTCCTTCCCCCGAAACGCCGCCCGCAACGAACAGGTGCGCGAGCAGGATATAGGGCACGGAACCGTCGTATCCCTCGTTGCCGCATGCGATCCAGCGCGCCGCTTTTTCGGGGAACGGTTCGTCCGTCTTGTCCTCTTTCAGCCGCGCTTCGTTGGGGTACGGCAACGCGTTGACGTACACCCGCTCGCCCGAAGCGTTCTCGATCAGAAGCCAACGCTCCCCCGATTT
>JAETTR010000182.1 GCA_021768985.1 Bacillota bacterium | reverse complement strand
GAAAAATGCCGTAAAAAAGTCGTCGAAACGGAAAACGACCCGGACGCGCACGATGAAGCGTTGAAGAAGCTCGCCGATCAGGAGGGGAAGAAAAACAACGAGTTTATCGAAATTTACGAGACGGACGAAACGCTGAAACGAGTCATCGACATGGGCTTGCGGCTTGAAGGTATGCCCCGGCAGACGGGTATGCACGCCGCGGGCGTCGTAATCTGCCGAAAGAAAATTGCGGACAACGTGCCGCTTTCGCGCAACGGCGAGGATATCACGACGCAGTTCGACATGAAGGAAGTGGAATCCATCGGCATGTTGAAAATGGATTTCCTTGCGCTTACGACGCTCACCGATATCAAAAAAACGCTCGACTACGTGTACGAAGATACGGGAATTCACGTCGAATTCGATCAGGCGTGCGACGATCCCAAGGCATACGAACTTATCTGCGAAGGAGATACCGATGCGGTGTTCCAACTCGAACAAGGCGGCATGAAACGGTTCATGAAACAGCTTCAGCCCAACTGTCTTGAAGATCTGATCGCGGGAATTTCGCTGTACCGACCCGGTCCCATGGACTTTATTCCCAATTACCTGAAGAACAGAAGCGATCCCGAACATATCGAATATCTCACTCCGCTGTTAAAGCCTATTCTCGAAAAGACGTACGGGGTCATCATCTATCAGGAGCAGGTCATGCAGATTTTCCAGAATCTCGCGGGCTATTCGCTGGGGCAAGCAGACCTCGTGCGCCGCGCCATGGCGAAGAAGCACCGCTCCGAGCTGATGGCGCAAAAGGATAAGTTCATTTACGGGGATATCGATCAGGGCGGCAATATCAGCGGTTGTCAGGCGCACGGGATTCCGCCCGAAGTCAGCGCGGAGCTCTTTGCGCAAATGGAGAGCTTTGCCTCATATGCTTTCAACAAGTCGCATGCGGCGGCTTACGCGGTCGTTACGTACCAGACCGCTTATCTCAAAAAATACTATCCGAAGGAATTCCTCGCGGGCGTTCTGAACAACCGTATCACCAAAATCGAAGAAATCGCCAAGTACATTGTGTACATGAAGGAGAAAAACATTAAGGCGTATCCGCCCGACGTGAACCGCTCCAAAGCATATTTCTCGGTCGAGGGCGACGGGCTCCGTTTCGGACTCTGCGCGCTGCGCGGCGTGGGCGTGGGCGCCATGGACAGCGTGATCGAAGAGCGGGAAAAGAACGGAAAATTCAAAGATTTCGCCGACTTTTTGATGCGCAGCATCAAATACGTCAACAAACGCATGGTCGAAAGTTTGATTCTTGCGGGCGCGTTCGACAGCATGGGCAAACATCGTTCGCAATACCTTGCCGTATACGAGGAACTCATGAAGCGAGTGGCGGGAATCGAGAAGCAAAAGGCGAGCGCGCAAATGTCGCTGTTTGGCGATATTATCGAAGAAGCCGCGCCAGAAGTCGATTATCCCGATATTCCCGAATGGGAAACCGCCGATCTTCTCTCCCGTGAAAAATCGATATTGGGCGTCTACGTCAGCGGACATCCGTTCGGCGCGTTCGCAAAGCATTTTTCCGATTGCAACTTCCATACCGGCATGCTTGCCGACTATGAAGAGGACGAAGAAACGGGCGACCGTACTTACCATCAGGTCAAAGGCGGAGAAGCGGTCACCATGGGCGGAATCGTCGCGGGCATGAAAAAAGTGAACACGCGCGCGGGCGCGATCATGGCGTTCGTCACCGTAGAAGATCTGTACGGAAGCATCGAATGCGTTGCGTTTCCCCGCGTATACGAGCGCATCAAACCGTATTTGGGGCAGGATACCGTTGTGCGCCTCTCGGGTAAGCTCGATATTCCCGCCGAAAAGCTTCCCGTCATCATTCTCGACGGATTAGAAGAATTCGCTCCGCCCGAAGCGGAAACCCGTTCCGAAGCTTCCCGCGAAGACGAAAGGGTGCTTTGGCTGGACGCGCGCAAACTGCCCGACGAAGATTTTAACGAGCTCATTGAAACGTTGGAGGGGTATGCGGGAACGACCAAAACGAAAATCCTGCATAACGGAAAAAGATTCGAATATTCGGTCAATGTATCCCGCGGGTTTCTTGCCGAAATTCGCACCTTCCTTCCCGAAGAATGTGTGAAATTTGTATAATCTGTGAAATTTGTTAAATCAAAGAGAAAGGCATATTTTGACGAAAAAAATCCTTTTCTTTTCAAAAAGGATTTGTTATAATAGTATAGGAATAATTCGGAACCTTGGAGGTTTTGCACTATGAAACGTATTGGTTTATTAACGAGCGGCGGCGACGCGCCCGGCATGAACGCCGCAATCCGCGCGGTTGTACGCACGGCGATTTATTTCGGTATGGAAGTGTTCGGAATCGAGCGCGGCTATTCGGGACTGATTGAAGATAAAATGGTCCAGATGGAAATGCGTAGCGTTTCCGATATCGTACAGCGCGGCGGCACTCTGCTCAGAACGGCGCGTTGCCTCGAAATGCTCACGAAAGACGGGCAGAAACAGGCGGTTTCCACCCTTGAACGGCACGGGATCGAAGGGCTCGTCGTCATTGGCGGCGACGGTTCGTTCCGCGGCGCAAAGTGTCTTACAGAGGATTTCGGAATCCCCACGATCGGCATTCCCGGCACGATCGACAATGATTTGCAGTATACCGATTATACTTTGGGATTCGATACCGCGGTTAATACCTGTCTGGAAATTATCAACAAGCTTCGCGACACCATGAACTCGCACGAACGCATTTCCGTTGTCGAGGTAATGGGGCGGCACTGCGGCGATATCGCTCTGTATGCGGGCATCACCTCGGGTGCGGAAATTATCGTCGTTCCGGAGATCGCGTACGATATGGACGATATCATTATGCGCATCAACCGTTCGCGCGCGAGCGGGAAGCACTCGAACATCATCGTCGTTGCGGAAGGCGCGACGAGCGCGGACGCGCTTGCCAAGCAGTTGCAGGAGCTTACGACCTATTCCGTCCGCGCGACGAATATCGGGCACGTACAGCGCGGCGGTTCGCCCTCTATGGCGGACAGAATGCTGGCGGCGCAGTTCGGCAATAAGGCGGTTCGCCTGTTAAAGGACGGGATCGGAAACCGCGTTGTCGGAATCCGCAACAACGCGATTATCGACATGGATATCATCGAAGCGGTATCCATGAAGAAGCACTTCAATTACGAGCTGTACGAAACATTGCAAATGATTTCAATGTAAGTCGGTTTTTTCACCCGCCTTCGGGCGGGTTTTATTTTACCCGGAAAAATACGCAAAAAACTACAAAAATTTTCCATTTGGGTATTGAAATTTTACCAAAATAGTAATATAATAACTGTATGAACGATACTTCCGCCTATTTGTTAGTTGACTTCAGGAGGAAAAACGGATGATATTGACGGTTTGTATGAGCCCGAGCGTAGACGTTACGATCGAGCTGGATTCTTTGAACGTAGGGAAGGTGAACGTTGTAAAGAGCAAAAC
>JAETTR010000181.1 GCA_021768985.1 Bacillota bacterium | reverse complement strand
CGCCAGCCAACCGCCGAGCTTGGGGATTGCAATCGCGCCGACCAATGCGTCCGTCAGTCCGATCGCGCTTGCAAAGCCGTTACAGAAGAGCACGCCGACGGCGACGGCAAGCACGGTTCCCGCAAGCTTGCAAATACCGGCGATAAACCCCCTTCCCACGCCGATCAGGATTCCAATTAAAATGATGACGAAAAACGCAACGTCTAAAATCCAGCTCAAAACTCGCCTCCTGCGTTCAGTATAGCATGATTTCCGAAAAAAGTCGAACGTTTCCCCCGTGATTGTTATAAAAATCATTTTTCGGGCAATAATCAACGGGAAAAACTTAAATCCGGAGAAAAATATGGACTACGCATTTCATTTTTATAACTCTATGGCGGAAACGGGGGTCATGATGGCGCTCGAAAAGGCGATCGGCAAGATATCTGCGCCGCCCGTCGTGCTCTGCATCGGAAGCGATCTCGCGGTCGGAGATTCGCTCGGACCCGTCACGGGCACACTTTTGCGGCGGCTGGGCGCAGAAACCTGCGGATTCGTGTACGGAACGCTGAAAAGTCCGGTGACGGCAAAGGAAGTCAAATACGTAAACGCCTTTTTGCGGAAGACGCACCCGAACAGTAAGATTATCGCCGTCGACGCGGCGGTAGGGGAAGAAGAGGACGTCGGGCTCGTCAAAGTCTACGACAGCGCGCTTCGCCCCGGTTCGGGCGCAAACAAGCGGCTCGGAAAGGTGGGCGACGTTTCGATCCTCGGAATCGTGGCGCGCAAATCCGCTTTTTCCTATTCGCTGTTAAATCTCACGCGCTTAAACGTGGTGTATTCCATGGCGGAAATTATCGCGAACGCGATTTCTTCCCTCGTTTTACAGCGCGATGCGGAAACCGCCGTGTGATAATTTCACAATATGTTGGAATAATATTGTGAAATTGTTAATATTTTACATGCGTGACTCTTTATAAAATTTACTCCGCGAACTATTGACGAAAATTTTGCGAAAGGGTACAATAAAGAAAAAAGGAAAAAGGAGAACAACTGCAATGGTTAAGAAAACCAAGACGAAAACCTACGATACCGCAACCGCCACCGTAGTGAAGAAAGTAACTTACGGCGTATACGGCGATCCCGCCGGTTATGAAAAGACCATGTTCGTGACGAAGGAGGGGGATTATTTCCTTTACACCTACGGCGGCGCGGCTTCCGAATTCAAAGAAGAAAAAATTACCGCGTTCACCAAAGCGAACGCGAAGAAGTGGGTCGAAGAAAACTGAACGTTTCCCGAAAAGAAAAAACGCCGAAAGGCGTTTTTTGTTTATCGAATATGAAAAAAGAACGCAATTGCGTTCTTTTTGTTTTTTCGTTACTCTTCGCCGTTCTCGTCGTCCGACTTGCCGAGGTAGGTTCCGAAGAATCCGCTGAATCCGCCTTTTTTATAGCCGGTATCCGAAGAGGAATCACGCTTGAAGCTCGTTCCCGAAGATTCGGGCGTGCCTTCCGCGGGAAGCTCGCGCTTGGGGTAGGGTTTGCGCTCGCCAAACCGGTCGTTTCTGCGTTCTTTGTCGTGATATTTTCCGCCGCGGTCGTTCTTGCCGTTGCGGTCGAACTTTCTGCCGCCGCCCTGACGCATGTTTTTGGGCAGAATCACGACGAACCGCGCGGGTTCCTTTCCCTCGCTCTTCGTGGTGACTTCCTCGTTCTCCGCAAGGGCGGAGTGGATGATCCTGCGCTCGTAAGGGTTCATGGGCTCCAAACGCATGCGTTTTCCCGTGCGAACCGCCTTTGCCGCAAGCTTTTCCGCCACCCGTTTCAAGGTTTCTTCGCGCTCTTCGCGGTAATTCTCGCAGTCCACGACGACGCGCTTATAATCTCTTCTTCCCGTATTCGCCACTGCGCCCGCAAGGGTCTGCACCGCGTCGATCAGCTCTCCGCGCCGTCCGATCACGCCGCGCGCCGATTCCGCGTTCAGGTTGATTACGATCTTTTCGCCTTCTTCTTTTAAAGCAGGGGTTACGTCGATGCCGATAATGGGGAATAATCCTTCCAGAAAGCGCACCGCGCGCTCGCCGTCCGTCAGCTTTTCCTTCACCGTCAGCTTCACGCGGGCGGGGCGGCTGCCGACCAGCTTCTTTTTTCCTTCGTCCAATACTTCGACTTCAACTTCCTCGCGCGTAAGTCCGAGTTCGGTCAGCCCCGTCTGAACGGCTTCCTCCGCGGTCTTGCCGGTAAATTCGTTGTTTGCCATTTTTGTTCCCTCTTTCAGAATTATTTCTTATTCTTTTTATCTTTTTTGTCCGTCTTTTCCTGCTTCTGCCAGGGCAGAACGCGGGTATACTTCGCTTTCAGCGCTTCTTCTTCCTTCTTTTTGAACGCCTTCCCGATAAACAGGTTGGAAAGAAGGGTAACGATGATCGAAATAAGACTGCTCATCGTCATATAAATGGAGAACGCGGCGCTGTACATAAACGCGAAAATTGCGTAAATGATGGGCATGATGATCAGCATCATCTTCTGCGACATCGCGCCCGAACCGTCCACCGTCTGGTATTTGTTCGATTCCTTCTGGCTGCGCATGGAAATAAACTGCGACAGCACCATGAGTCCGATCGATAAAATGATCAGAATAAAGTATCCGTTCGGTTGTTTGGTGTATTCCGTCAATTCGGAAACCAGATTCTCGTAACGCGTTTCATCGAAGATGTTGGAGAGGGCGGTCTTATACGCGCCGCGCTCTTCCGTCGCTTCGAACTCCACGTTCCTGCTCCCGAACGAGCTTTTGAAGGAGGAATAGGCCTGAATGGGGTGGTTGTACGACACGTCGGGATACCAGACGTTCTTCACCCACAAGAACGTCGGACGGTTTCCGGAATTTTCGTACCAGTCTTTCACGGCGCTCGCGCCGATTTTTACGACGTACGCTCTGCTTGCGGAAATTCTCACCTCCGCTTCGTTTACCGTTACGCCCTCCGCCGCCGTTTCTTTGGCGTTTTTCACCGCTTCGTCGATATACGCCTTCGCTTCGGCGTTCTTTTCCAACCGCTCGGTGTCCACGCGGTACTCTTTAATGATATCCGAAGTTTCGAGCGAATACACGTAGGAAACGAACTTCGTTTCGTCCATAGACACCACGGAGAGGTATTTATCCTGCTTTGTTTCCCCGTTTTCCATTTGAACGGGATCGGTCAGATACATGGAATAGAGGACGCCGTCCTCTTCCCAGCTGTCGTTTTCCTTCCATTCCCGCACGTATTCGAAAGTTTCTCCTTCCTTCGGAAGTCGGTAATTTTTGCCTTTTACCGAATAATCGAGGATCGCCGCGTTGTATTGTTCCGACATGTCGATGTACATGTTCAAATTCGCGTAGTCGGAATAAGTCCGGAAACCCTGGAACGCCATGATCAGAATCACCATGGAAACGATCATGGGCAGACAGGCGCCGAACATGCTGTAACCGTTTTTCTTGTACAACTCCATCATCTTCTGGTTGTACATATTTTTATCGTTCGCGTACTGCTTC
>JAETTR010000180.1 GCA_021768985.1 Bacillota bacterium | reverse complement strand
CGCGAATGACGGTGAGCGTGCCGCGGTTGCCCACGCACCCGCCCACGTCAAGTTTTCCGTCCTTGCGGGGCGGAAGATCGACGTCGGGGCGTTCGATAAACCCGCGAAGAGACAGCGAGCCGTCTCCCGAAACGCAGATTTTACCGCCCGCGCCCCCGCCGTTTACGGCCACGGATAGCGCGGAATCCGCTCCCTTCAGCCAACTGCACAGGTATGCGGTCGCGGTGAGCGTACGCCCGAGCGCCGCGGCGGCGACGGGCGTCAAACGATGCCGCGCAATCGCTTCGTTCACGAGCGCGGTCGTATCCAGCACGGCGAGAGACACCTGCTTCTCCCACACGAGCGTTTTTAAGATTTTACTGTTTTTCGACATATAAAATTCAGACGGTCGCTCCCTTGCTTCTCCCCGCCGAGATGCCCCTCCGCGGAAAGCACGGTAAATCCCGCGAGAGCAAGCGCGCGGCGGATATCCTCTTCTTCGTGAATATATTGTGTATGCGATTCGTCGTAACGGCGGAACCGTCCGTCCGCTTCCCTGACGAACAGCGTGACTTCCATGTCCACGCGATTGCCCGACAGCGAGTTCAGGGAAAGATAAGTGACCTCGTCGCGGTCGTCCACGGAGATATTATTTGCAACTTTTTCGCGTAACTTGTATGCGGAACTCACGTCGAACCAAAAAATTCCCTCTTTTTTCAACGCGGAAGCCGCGCTTCGGAAGGCGCGGGCAAGCTTCTCGGGCGGAACGTAGTTATAGCAGTCGTTCGGCGAAAGGATAAAATCGTACTTTTCGGGCGAAGCGAATTTCACCGCGTCCGCCTGCACGAACGTGACCGCCGCACCCTCCTCCCGCGCAAGACGCGCGCCCTTCGAAAGCATGGGCGCGGAAAGGTCCGCACCCGTCATACGGTAGCCCGCGCGGGCGAGCGCACGGCAGAACGCGCCGCTTCCGCAACCGAGCTCCAACCCGTTTTTGCCCGCGTTCAGGCGCGAAAGCCCGTCAATAAAATACTGCGACCATTTCGCATAGTCGCAGTCGTCGTTCAGAGTTTCGAACCATTCCGAAAGAAAGTCGTAAGCCTGTGCCATACGTGTCAGCGTTTGTTGAGCATTTTCGGAGGTTTGGGCGCTTTCTTCTTTTTGTTTTTCCCCTCTTCCTCTTCGCGGAGCGCGCGTTCGCGCTCGTCGAACGTCTTGTTGTATTCCACGTACTGCTCGTCGTTTTTGTGCTCTTCTTCGTACGCCTTCACGTCCACTTCGATTGCGGTCTTGCTCTCTTTGAGCTTGCGCAGATCCTCGCGCGAGAAGGACTCGGGAAGCTGATAGACGTCCAGATCGTCGTCGAGCGGCTTGATCGGACGGCAGACGAGCTTGCTTCTGCCCTGCGCCACGATCATGCGCTTGTATTCCTGCATCGCCGCGCTGTCCATTTCGCGGGCGGGCGACGGCTTGGGCGACGTCGGCTTGTCCTTATTGTATAAGCCTCTCCCCGTGGCGTAGCCCATGTTGGGATTGATGAACCGGTCGAACGCCCACTGCGAAAAATCGAGCCACACGAGGAACAGATAGGAAAACCCGAAGAGCAAAAGGAGCACGATCGCGATGATCATGAAAAATCCGCCGCCGAACACCGCGAGCAACACGGGCCAAAGCGCGAGCGCGGCAAAAAAGACCGTCTGCGGGAAGGTGCCCACCGTCATAACGATCGCGTTGCGGATCAGCGCGAACGGACCCTGTTTATAGTTGACGCCGAGCGCGATCATCCACAGACAGACGAGGAGCGAGATCGCCATGAACACGTATCCGATTACTTTCGAAGCGACCAGCCAGCCCGAAGCCGCCGCGCCCATGACGATCAAATAATCGGAAAGATTTCCCATCGTCCGCGCGATAAAGAGCAGAATGGAGAAAAACAGCAACGCTTCGAGCACGTTCCAGTAATTCCGTTTGATGCCGCGGGCGAAATCGTTCGCGACGAAAATCCCCTCCGTCCAGATCAGGTTACGGATAATGTACGCGCCGCCCGAGATCCCGATTGCGGCGATGAACGAACAGGCGACCATCAGCCCGAAGAACATGAGATCGCTCGTAAAGGTCAGATACTCCGACGCGCCCGTGATATCGGGAACGACGGGATAGCCGACCATGAGCCCAGAGCCGAAAATCGCGTTGGTGCCCTGCACGGTAAACGTGAGATACCGCCAGAAGATCACCGCGACGAGCGGCAAGATCGTCAGCAGCATTAAGAGGTTGGTCAGCATGAGCTTCCCGAACCGCCCTTTGAATATATCCCAGAAGAGAGCCCAACGGCTCGTAGGAAGGGTGCTTCTCGCGTAGTCCTCACTGCGCTCCTTCCCTTCCAGCCATCGGGCGACTAAACCTTTGCGTTGTCTTTCTGCCATATCTTATCTCCGTAATCCTTATGCGAAACCGCGCGAAAACCCGCGCATAAACTAATTGTACTACAAATCGGAAAATATTTCAAATGAATTCGGGCAAATTCCTTGATCTTTATGTGTATGTATGGTAAAATTATCATGCTACAAAGAGGAGCGGCAGAACATGAGTACCCGTAACCGAGGAATTCGGGGGAATTCCGCAAGAGGATACGGCAAAAGGGTATCGCCGCCGAAATGCGTTTCGCCCCCGCAAACGCGTTGGGAATAAGGGTCAATACCTTTATTACTGTCACCGCGGTGATGCGCTTTCGGCAACTCGGAAAAGTGTTACGGCGGATCAGCCGTAATTTTTTTATAGAAAAAAGGAGATCACCATGAACAAGAAAACTTATCACGTAGCCGTAATCGGCGCGACCGGCATGGTCGGACAACGGTTCGTCACCCTGCTCGACTCCCACCCCTGGTTCACCCCCGTCGCCCTGCTCGCAAGCGGGCGTTCGGCGGGCAAAAAGTACGCGGACGCGGTAGACGGGAAATGGGCGATGAGCGTGCCCGTGCCCGCCTATGCGAAGGACATGGTCGTGCTCGACGCGGAACGCGACGCGGAACAGCTCGTCGGGAAAGCGGACTTCGTATTCTGCGCCGTCAACATGAAAAAGGACGAGATCAAGGCGCTCGAAGAAAAATACGCGAAGCTCGAAATCCCCGTGGTTTCCAACAACTCGGCGCACCGCGCCACCCCCGACGTGCCCATGATCGTGCCCGAAATCAACCCCGAGCACCTCGAAGTCATTCCTTCCCAGCGCAAGCGGCTGGGCACGAAGCGCGGATTTATCGCCGTCAAGAGCAACTGCTCCCTGCAATCGTACGTGCCCCTTTTGCACCCGCTCTTAAAATTCGGCGTGAAAAGCGTGGCGGTCTGCACCTATCAGGCGATCTCCGGCGCGGGCAAGACCTTCCAGACCTGGCCCGAGATGGTGGATAACCTGATCCCCTACATCGGCGGTGAGGAGGAAAAAAGCGAGCAGGAGCCGCTGAAGGTGTGGGGTCATGTGGAAAACGGCGTCATCGTCAACGCTCAGGGGACCTCCATCACTGCCCAGTGCCTGCGGGTGCCCGTGTCCAACGGCCACACCGC
>JAETTR010000179.1 GCA_021768985.1 Bacillota bacterium | reverse complement strand
AAGGAAAAATCCGCTCTTCGTCTTTTCTTCGACGGTAACCGCTTCTACGACTACCTTATCGAATAAAGGTTTAATGTTCATAACAAAATCCTCCTGAAAATATACGCATGAAAGCGTGTTTTTAAATTCCTTTTATATTATAAACAGCTTGCACGCCAAGTCAAACACAAAAAAAGGAAAATTTCGGAAACTTCGTAAAATAATTTCCGTAACGCTTCGCGGCAGAGATTGACACGCCGTAAAAAATTATGTTATAATGAATTCGCATAGGGTTTCGGATAAAATCATACCGCAAATCGAGGTTGTTATGGATAAGTGGGATCAGAGATTTATGGAGCTTACCGAACAGGTGGGGAGTTGGGCGAGTTGCATTCGCCGTAAGGTCGGCGCGGTGATCGTGCGCGAGAAGCGCGTGATGACGACGGGCTATAACGGCGCGCCGGCGGGGATTTCTTCGTGTATCGAACGCGGCGAGTGCCTGCGGCAGAAAATGAACATCGCAAGCGGAACGCGCGCCGAGCTCTGCTACGCGGCGCACGCCGAACAAAACGCGATCATTCAGGCGGCGCGCTACGGCGTGAACATCAGCGGCGCTACGCTCTACTGTACCCATCAGCCCTGCGTCATTTGCGCGAAAATGATTATCAACGCGGGGATTACGCGGGTCGTGTATAAAGAGGGGTATCCCGACGAGTTTTCCATGCGTCTGTTCGGCGAGGCGGGAACGAAAGTCGAAAAATTCGAAGATATCAAATAGGAGATAAAATTATGGAAGAAACAAAAAATCCGATCGTTACGTTCGAGATGGAAAACGGGCATACTTTTCGGGCGGAGCTCTATCCCGAAACCGCGCCCAACACGGTCAATAACTTTCTTTCTCTTGTCAACAAAGGGTTTTACGACGGCTTGATTTTTCATCGAGTGATCCGCGGGTTCATGATTCAGGGCGGCGATCCCGACGGAGTCGGTACGGGCGGACCCGGTTATCATATTAAGGGAGAATTCGACGGAAACGGTTTTCCCAATGACTTGAAGCATTCGCGCGGCGTTCTCTCTATGGCGCGCGCCTGGAATCCCGATTCGGCGGGTTCGCAGTTCTTCGTGATGCATGCCGACGCGCCGCATCTCGACGGGCAGTATGCCGCGTTCGGGAAGGTGATCGAGGGATTGGAAACGGTGGACGAAATCGCTTCGGTAAGAACGGACCGTCAGGACAGACCTTTGGAGCCGCAAAAGATTAAAAAAGTGGCTTCGGAGACCTTCGGCGTGGGATATCCGCAACCCGTACGCGTTTAAAGGTGGTACTATGTCAGACAGAGTATTATACGAAAATCCCTTAAATACGCGCTATGCAAGCCGTGAAATGCAGGAAAACTTCGGCGATCGGAAGCGGTTTCGGCTCTGGCGCGAGCTTTGGGTCGCGCTTGCCGAATCAGAAATGGAGCTCGGTCTCGGCATTACGCAGGCGCAGATCGACGAGCTGAAGGCGCACGTTTCGGATATCGATTACGAGAAGGCGGACGCTTACGAAAAGCAGGTGCGCCACGACGTCATGGCGCACGTGAAAACGTACGGCGACGCCGCGCCTTCCGCCAAAGGGATCATTCACCTCGGCGCGACGAGTTGTTTCGTCGATTGTAATTCCGAATTGATGATCATGAAGGACGGCTTGGATATCATTTTGCGCAAGCTCGTCAACGTGATGGAGAAGTTGAAAAACTTCGCTCTGAAATATAAAGACGTTCCCACGCTCGGATTTACGCATTTACAGCCCGCGCAGCTGACGACGGTGGGCAAGCGCGCTACGCTCTGGTTGCAGGATCTCATGCTCGACTACGAAAATCTGCAAAATTTGCTCGCGCACTTCCGCCTTCGCGGCGTTAAGGGTACGACGGGAACGCAGGCGAGCTTCCTCGAACTCTTCGACGGAGACGAAAAGAAGGTCAAAGAATTGGAAAAGCTGGTCTTGAGAAAGCTCGGCTACGAGAAAGTGTACGGAGTGACCGGTCAGACTTATCCGAGAAAATTCGATTATAATGTGTTGTCCGTGCTTTCGCAGATTGCGCAGAGCGCTTACAAGTTCTCCAACGATATCCGCATTTTGCAGAACATGAAAGAGGTGGAGGAACCCTTTGAAAAGAGTCAGATCGGGTCCTCGGCTATGGCGTATAAGCGAAATCCCATGCGTTCGGAACGAATGGGCTCCCTTTGTCGGTATATGCTTTCCCTTCCTATGAATTCCGCGGTCACCGCTTCCACGCAGTGGTTCGAGCGCACGCTCGATGATTCCGCGAACCGCCGTATCGTTAACGCGCAGGCGTTTCTGACGGTGGACGCTATTTTGAACGTCTATATGAACGTGGCGGAGAATCTCGTTGTGTACGAGAAGGTAATCGAAAAGCATCTTGCGCAGGAGCTACCCTTCATGGCGACCGAAAATATTATGATGGAATGCGTCAAGGCGGGCGGAGACCGGCAGGAGCTGCACGAGAAAATCCGCGTGCTTTCCATGGAAGCGGGCAGGAGAGTCAAGCAGGAGGGGAAGGATAATAATCTGATCGAGCTCATCAAAGCGGATCCCGCGTTTTCCGCCGTGCACGGTCGGCTCGACGACATTCTCGACGCAAAGAAGTTCGTCGGTCGGGCGCCCCGCCAAACGGAGGAGTTTATTGCGGCGGAGATTTCGCCCATTCTTGAGAAACACAAAGATTTGTTGGGAGAAAAGGGCGAAGTGAACGTTTGATATTCGGATTTATCGCATTTGACCCGCGGCTGACAGCCGCGGGTTTTGTTATATTCGATATAATGATTTGTCATGTTTCCGTAATCTTTTGTCATATCAATTCGAATTAAGCGGAAACACTTCTATGCGCGCGCATTATGCGCTCGTGCGCGTGCGCAATGTATTCAATTTAATTTTTTGCGGATTTTTAAATAAATTTTCTTGACAGTTTGTCATAATCGTGGTATCATAGTGTCATAAGATATTGTGACAGATTTATTTCATCGAATAAACTGAAAGTCGGTCGGGAAAATGAAAAAAGATAAACGGAATCGTAATTCCGAATTGCAAGAAGTTAAAATTAAAAAACGCTCCCGCGTTGTGCGGGATAAAAAGAAAGGGGGAGTTCGCTTAAAGCGTTGGACGTAGCGCCGCACTTTACGTGTTCTGTTGCCCGTGTGTATGCTCGCGATTTTAGCCGTGGGCATTTTTTCGCTCGGTTCGTTTGGAAACAGTCAGAAGAACGAAGTCGATCTGGGGTTCGTTACCGTTTCCTATCCGCTTCCCGAGGACGGCTCCACGCCGCTCGACCATAGCGGAATCGAAAACATCGGCTACATGAACGCCCGACTCAAAGCGCAAACGAAATATTATGCCGAGATGCACAGCGCGGTGAATACGATCGTTCCGCAGACGGTGGATACCTTTAAACAGTTTTCGAACGGCGTGCTTGTACAGTCGGATATCGCGAAGAGCAGTCTGATCAATGATGCACAGCAGTTTTGCTTTGTCGGCGACGATGTCATCTGGCGCGGAGCGTCGGGCAGCGTATCTTCCTGGAACGGGAT
>JAETTR010000178.1 GCA_021768985.1 Bacillota bacterium | reverse complement strand
GGTCGGGCTCTTGTAAATTTTCTGATAATTCGAACTGAGCAGAAACAGTCCGCCGATAAACAGCGCGAGCGCGGCGTACAGCGCGGCGCATAAGATGATGCGGGCGGTCCGTTCGGACAAAAGTCTTTTTCGTTTGTTCATCGCCATAATCTTTTCCGTTTCCATTATAACAATCTTCTGCCAAAAAAGCGCCAAAAATCAATCGGGAAAGTTGAAATTCCGATACGAAAAAAGACGCCGTATACGACGCCTCCGTTTGCGCTTTTTCCTTCAGATCATACCCGCGTATTCGCCGAGGGTGGGAAGATCGAGATCCGCCTGCGCGTTGAGATAGGCGCGGAGCATGCGGAGCGCGCGCTTCTCGCCGTCCGCCGTGCTTTCGCCCGTGCCCATCAGCGCGGCGCGAAGGGTCTGATACGTGCTCTCGCTTGCGGGAACGCCGACCGCGCATTCGCGGCAGGTGAACGCCCCGCACGCGAAATCGAAGAACAATCTGCCCGAAAGCGGTTTGCCGCACGCGGCGCAATCCCCCGCTTCCACGGGATACCCCGCGAGCGCAAGCGCGGTCACGAGAAATTTCACGAGCGCGAAGGAGGGATTTTCGCCGATTTCGCGCAACGCGGCGACCGCGGCGAGCAGATATCTTCCGCTCTCCCCGTCTTCATAGGAGAGTCTGTCGCAGATTTCGGGCACGCAGGAGGCGGCGTAAAACACGTTCACGTCCTCGCGCAGACTGTAAAATCCGTCGTACAGGGAGGCGGAAACGACCGTATGCCTGCCGCTCCGCTCGGCGAGCACGTATTCGGCAAAACAAAAAGGCTGGGCGGCGAACCGCAATTTCGCCCCCGCCTTTTTCACCCCTTTCACGCTCGCCGTCAGCTTGCCGCGGTCGGCGGTCAGAAGGGTTACGATTTTGTCGTTCTCGCCGTAGTCGGTTGCCCGCAGCAACAGCGCGTCCGTCTTGAATTCCATAGGTATCCCGTAAAAATTTTGTCCGGCGTAATTTTTCGCTTGTAATATTCGAACCGCGAGGAGGGTTACCCTCCGCTGCGGGACTCAATTTGCCGTATACTTACGGCTTAATGCCGATTCTCGCAGAATGAGAATGAGTATTATAAAGTTGCAAGTAATTTCGCTCACGGAAATTCTTTTCGCAGAAAAGAATTTCCGTGAATTTATTTCAGTCTTTTATACAGCATGTAATAACTGAAATTGCCCGTTTGTTCGAACAGTCGCCAGGCGATTTCCCGCGCGCTCTGATCCTTTTCTTCCTTCATCTTCCGCCTCCGATTTCAGTATGCGGAAGCGGAAAAAAAGTATGCGGATTTATTCTTCGCCGCCGTAGCCGAGCTCCTTCATGAGAGCGGCGCTGTCACTCCATTCCTCGCGCACTTTTACGTACGTCGTCAAAAACACCTTCGCGCCGAGAAACTTTTCCATATCCTGCCGCGCGAAGGAAGAGACCTCTTTGATCGCCCTGCCCTGCTTGCCGATCAGAATCGCCTTATGATTGGGCTTTTCGCACACGATATCGAGATTGATCTCCCACGTGCCGTTCTCCCGCTTCTGAAAGGTGTTCACGACGATCGCCACGCCGTGCGGAATTTCCTCGTCAAATTTGAGAAGAATCTTTTCGCGCATCAGCTCGGCGATCATAAACTTTTCGCTTTTGTCGGAAACGACGTCCTCCGAAAAGAGCTTGTCGCCCTCGGGCAACAGTCCGAAAATCCCCTTTTCGAGCGCCTTGATATTCTTGCCCCTGCGCGCCGATACGGGATAAAAGTCCGCCTCGATCCCCGCTTCCGCAAGCGCTTTCGCGTCGGCGGGAATACGCTCCGCGGGCATGATGTCGATCTTCGTGTACGCGATTATCATGGGAATCCCCAGCCCGTAGTATTTCCCGGCAAGCCCGATATCCTCGTCCGTCAGTCCGCCGTGCCCGTCGTGCACGTACAGAATCGCGTCCACGTCCTTGCTGGTCGTCTCCGTCGTCTTCATCATCAGATCGGTCAGCGCGTTGCGGCGGCGGTAGATGCCCGGCGTATCGACGAATACGATCTGCCCGTCCTCCCGCGTCAATACGCCCAGAATCCGATCCCGCGTCGTCTGCGGCTTGGGGGATACGATGGCGACCTTTTCGCCCACGAGCACGTTGATCAGCGTGCTCTTCCCCGCGTTTGCTTTTCCGATGACTGCTACCGTTCCGCTTCTCACGTTACTCCCTCGTCAAATTCATGCGCGCCATGATTTCCTCTTCCTTCGCGCGCATTTCCGCTTTGTCCTCTTCCCGCTCGTGATCGTACCCCAGACAATGGAGCACGCCGTGCACGGTCAGATAGAACAGCTCCCGCTTGTAAGAGTGCCCATATTCCTCCGCCTGCTCCCGCGCCCGCTCGGTGCAAAGCGCGATGTCGCCGAGGTACAGCCTGCCCTCGCCGTCGAAGCAATCGGGGTGCTCCGCCCTGAGCATGGGCTTGCCCTTGATTCCCTCCGCCGCGGGGAAGCTCAACACGTCGGTCACCGCGTCCACGCCGCGCGACCGCGCGTTCAAAGCCCGGATCTCTTCGGGCGATAAAAACACGACCTCGAACACGAAGGGCAGATCCCCTTCCGCAACGCCCGCAAGCGCCGCCGAAAGCTCGCTTTGCTCCTCTTCGGAGAAGTCCTCGCTCTCGAAGCAAAACCGACTAATCATTCTTTTCCGTTTCTTCCTTTACCGCCTGTTTGGCGCGGTTGAACCGAATCGCGGGATATTCCACGCGGTGATGGTGCACGCCCGAAAGCGCCTCCACGAGGGTCATGCGGATCGTCGTAAGATCGCGGATCGTGATATTGCATTCGTCGAACTGATCGAGGTCCATGCGCTCCTCGATAATCCCGCGCACGACCTTTTCCACGCTCTCGGGATCCCGCTTTTGCAGGGCGCGGGTAGACGCTTCCGCCGCGTCCGCGATCATGATGATCGCCGCGATCCGCGACTGCGGCGTAGGACCGAGATAGGAGAAATCGCGCACGTCTACGTCCTCGCCCGAAAGGCGGTTCGCCTTGTCGTAGAAATATTTGATGGGCAGAGTGCCGTGGTGTTCGCGCGCCACGTCGGCAATGATTGCGGGCAGACGCGCCGCCGTGAGCAGATCGTAGCCGTCTTTGGTGTGCGAACGGATGATATCCGCCGAAAGCTCGGGCATGAGCTCGTCGTGCACGTTGTAATCGGTCTGGTTCTCGGTAAAGCAATCGGGTTGTTTGAGTTTGCCCACGTCGTGATAATACGCCGCCGCGCGGGCGAGCTCGGCGTTTTCGCCGATGGCAACCGCGCACGTTTCGGCGAGCTGCGCCACGATCAGCGAATGGTTGAAGGTGCCGGGCGCTTCCTTCTGCAAGCGCACGAGAATGGGCGCGTTGGTGCTGGTGAGCTCCCTGAGCCGGAACACCGTGAGCTTATTAAAGGTGAACTCGAACACGGGCAACAGCGCGAGCGCAAGAATGGCGGAGAACAGACAGCCGAGCACGGAGAACCCGCACGCCGACAGCAGCTGAATCCATTTGAGCTCGTACACCGTGGGAATTTTCAACAGGAATACGATAA
>JAETTR010000177.1 GCA_021768985.1 Bacillota bacterium | reverse complement strand
AAGAACCCGTCTGATTCGTGAGCGCAATATGATTGCGATCCGCCGCAATCTTCGTTGCGGAAGGATTCTGCGCAAACAAATAGGAACCCAGATAGGTGATATAGTCGTCGTACAGTCCTCCGACCGGCATAGTCGCAACGGTATCCGCCATGGTTTTCTGATCGGGATCGATCGCGTCGTTCATAGCGTCCGGATCGGTTTCGAAATAATCGAGATCGAAAATGGGCGCCATATTCCAGTCGCCGTAAAACGCGAGATACGGAACGTTGAGCGCGGGCGAATCCTTTCCCGATTCGGTCAGCGTAACGAATCCTTCCACATACATGCCGTTCTCGAACGAACGGTTCAGATAATCCTTGTCCTCGTCGGTTAAAGTCACGCGAAGCGTCACTTTTTGACTTTTACCCGCCGCGACGGTCACGGTATTGCCGTTTCCGCCCGAAATCACTTCTGTTTTCGCGGCAAGCGCATAGCCCTGCTCGGTCACCGTCGTGTCGCCGCGCACGGTCAGCGTTTCGCTCACCCCTTCCGTCATGACGATGGCGCCGACGTTGTAAGTAAGCGCGGATTCCCCGATATTGTTAACGGCAAACGTCATTTCGTAGACGCCCGTCTTATCCGGATCATCGCCGACTTCGAGCTTCGCCTTATCCATCACCCGATCTTCTTTGTCATAGGTGGTAACGTAAGCGGGAGAAGACGTCGCCTTGTTGAGATTCGCAAGACCCGCACCCTGTTTCCGTACCGCGTATGCGAGACCGTTCGAGTTGTACACGATATCGGCGGTGGACATCATAATTTGATTCACCCGCGCGGTTACCTTTAAAGCGGAATCCGCTTCTGTCAGTAGCTCGGGGAATGTTTCTTTTACGTACTGCCGGACAAGCGCCGTAACGCCCGTCTGATTGGGCGCCGCCATAGAGGTACCCGACATGCGATCGTACCGCTGACCGGGAACGGAGGACAAAATATCTCCGCCGTGCGCCGTGATTTCGGGTTTGATCTTCAAATCGGGAGTCGGACCCCAGGAAGAGAAATCGGACATGAACGGTCCCGCCACCTGCGAGGTGGAAACCGTAAATTGACCCGACGATTTTGCAGCCAGAATTTCGCCGTCGTCCTGCGAAATAGAGCATGCGGGCAGATCGACCTTTCCGACCGTCATGGAAATCGAACCGGAAACGTTATTATAAATAATGATACCCGCAGCGCCCTGCCGATAAGCGTTGCGCACCTTATCTTCGAAAGTAATCGTGCCGCGCTTGACGAGCGCAATCTTCCCGCCGACGTCGATGCCCGCGTAGTCGGCACTGCTACCGATGCCGGGCACGGTGACGTATTCGAACGTCTTCGTCGATTCTCCGTCTTTGAGAAGTTCTTTGAAGAAATCCTTGGGTTGCGAAGCCTGATCGGACGCCTGATTGAAGTAAATAATCTCATCGCCGTACTTGATATAGGGCGCTTTGACTCCGCTGACCGAAGCGACGGAAAGCGCCGCGGGATAAGTCGAAGGCGATCCGACGGTGTTGCTGTCGGGATTGGAAGTAAGACCGAGGTTCCCGTTCTTCGCCGATCCCATATACGAACTGTAGCTGTTCGAAGCGGATGCGATCAGACTGATTCCGGCTTTGCCGACCTTCGTATAGGTTTCCTGCACCGCCTCTTTGTCCTGCGCGTTGGAGAAACCTCCGGACGAGCCGAGCGAAAGATTGATGACGTCTACCTGTAAGGTCACCGCATCTTCGAGCGCGGCGAGAATCCAGGAAGAACGCGCGCCCGATTCCTTGTCGGAAAACACCTTCATGGCGACGAGCTGCGCATTGGGCGCAACGCCGCGAATCCGATCGTCGTTTCCGACGACGATGCCCGAAACGTGCGTACCGTGCGCGTTATCGATCGGGAAAACATCGGGATCTTTATCGGCGTAATCGTACGCGTAAGGAATCTTTTTGTTGACGTAAACGTCGCTTGCGGTAAGTCCGCCGGACGAAGCGAAGGACTTCATGCCGCCGATCTTCTGCGAGAGTTTTTCGGCCGTGATCAACTCCGCGCCCTCGAAGCGGGATACGTCGAACGCAGTATGGGTATAATCGAGCCCCGTATCGAGAACGGCTACTACGGTACCGCTGCCGTCGTAATTGGAACCGCGGCTGTTGAAAATACCCGTTTCTTCGTCGATATCCACCACGTTTTCAACGACTTGCGTTTCGCAACGCTCGTATACGTCGCCGACGATCAGCGTAGCGTCATTGCCCATCAACTTTGCAAGGCGGTCGTAATCCTTCGCCTGAATGAGCACTTCGAACCCGCCGAGCAGAACGTTGTATTCTTCGCCGAACGTGTAGGTAAATCCGCCCGTCCGCACACGGTTCTTCAGCGCGCCGATCTCTTTCCGGATCTTGGCGTTTGCGGTCTGTCCCGCAGTCGATTGCAGAAATTCGGAAACGGTATCCGAAGCGGACGCCTTGCCGCGTTTTTCGTAAAGGTCGATGATGGGCGTCGCTTTGGTGGAAACGATCACGGAAAGCTCCTGATCGTCCGCCACCCGATCGGAGACCTTTTGCACGGCGGCATCGCTGAAATATTCTTCGAGCTCCAACCCCTTCCGGTTTACCTGCTTAATCGCGGATTCCTGCGAAGCGGAAGCTTCGTCCGGCGTGCGGCTCAACGGTCCGAATTGGGAAAAAACGGTTGCGGAAGCGAGCGTGCCGCAGAGCAGCAGACACAAGCTTGCTTTTAACGATTTCGATACAGACTTTTTCAATTTCATAATATTCCTTTTTCGTAGTGCGAATCGGATCGAGCGATCCGTATGAGGATCTTCCCCGTCGTCTGCGCCCTTTGGTAAAACCGCTATTAGGTATTTTACCAAATTCGGCAAAATTTATCAACTAATTCGACAACCCATTGCATAAATTGGTATAATATTCGTACATTTTGTTGATATATTCAGGGATCAATGCCGAATCGGAATCTTCCATCGCCGCTTTCGACTTCTCTACTTCGGCGAGCGCCCGATTTACTTGCGCAAGATTGCCCGCATTCGGATCGGATTCGTACGCTGTGTACGATTGCTCGAGTCCGAGAACGTCTATTGCAAACTGCGTCACCTTTTCGTTGCCCGTAAACACGCCTTCCACCGTAGAACCGATCGTTCTGTGGAAATAAATCGTAAGCATGCTCACGTACGAATAACCGAACCTTACGTCCATGTTGCAGAACAGCCACCGCTCTTTCTGCGTGAGAGTGCGATACTCGGTTAAAAACTCCGTAACCAACGCCTCGTCATCCGCCGAAAACGCGTAGTCCTCGTCTTCCAACGCCAAGAGATAGAAGTCGTATGCTTTCAGCATGAACGCATGAAGTTTGGAATCCTGATTTTCCGTTTCCGCAAGATAATCGTCCGCCACGCCGGTCAGATTCGTAAGATAGTTCATGAAAGAAATCCGACTCAGATACATGGCGTGATCGAGCGTCATATTCATCAGAACGATTTCGCTTTGGTTTTCATCGCGCACGGTCAAAGCATAATTGTATTGATAATACGCATTCGCTACCGGATCGCCCGCGTTGAGAATTTCCGCCGCTAACGCTTCCGCCTTCA
>JAETTR010000176.1 GCA_021768985.1 Bacillota bacterium | reverse complement strand
CTTTCCCGCCCGAAAGCGGGCTTTACGCGTTTTTACGCGCACGAGTCGAGATAATCTTCTCCGAAACGCTCTTGGGAACTTCCGAATAGTGGTCGAACTGCATGGTGAACTGACCTCTGCCCTGCGTACGCGAACGGAGATCGGTCGCGTAACCGAACATTTCCGAAAGCGGAACCTCCGCGTCGATGATCTTCGCGCCGTTGCGGTCGTCGGTGCCGACGATAGTGCCGCGGCGACCGGAGATATTCCCCATCAGATCGCCGAAATAATCCTCGGGCGTGATGATCTGAACCTTCATGATCGGTTCGAGGAGCACGACGTTCGCGCGTTCCAAACCGTCTTTCAAGCCGAGCGAACCCGCAATCTTGAACGCCATTTCCGAAGAGTCGACTTCGTGATAGCTTCCGTCGTATACCTGAACCTTGAAGTCCACGAGCTCGTAACCCGCAAGGTAGCCGTTCTTCGCCGCTTCCTGAATTCCCTTGTCGATCGCGGGGATATATTCCTTGGGAATGGATCCACCCACGGTGATATCCTCGAATTCGTAACCGGTGCCCGGTTCCAGAGGAATGAGGTGCAGTTTGCAGTGACCGTACTGACCTTTACCGCCCGACTGACGCTTGTACATACCCTCTGCGTCGACCGCTTTGCGGAAGGTTTCGCGGTATGCAACCTGCGGCGCGCCAACATTGGCTTCCACGTGGAATTCGCGCAGAAGGCGGTCTACGATGATATCGAGGTGCAATTCGCCCATGCCTGCGATGATCGTCTGCCCCGTTTCCTGATCGGTATAGGTCTTGAAAGTGGGATCCTCTTCCGCGAGCTTGATGAGCGCCATCGTCATCTTTTCCTGTCCCGCTTTCGTCTTGGGTTCGAGCGAAAGCTGGATAACGGGCTCGGGGAATTCCATCTTTTCGAGAATGATCGGGTGTTTTTCGTCGCACAGCGTATCGCCCGTCGTGGTGTTCTTCAAGCCCACGATCGCGCAGATGTCGCCCGAGCAGATTTCGGAAATATCCTTCCGTTCGTTCGAGTGCATCTGAACCAGACGCCCTACGCGCTCTTTCTTCTCTTTGGTGGAGTTATAAACGTAAGAACCCGCCGAAAGGGTGCCCGAATAGCAACGGAAATAAGCGAGCGAGCCCACGAACGGGTCGGTCGCGATTTTGAACGCAAGTCCCGCGAAGGGTTCGTCGTCCGCCGTCTTTCTCACTTCCTCCGCGCCCGTGTCGGGATTGGTACCCCTGACGTGATCCACGTCGAGCGGGCTGGGAAGGAAATCAATGACCGCGTCGAGCAGGAACTGCACGCCCTTGTTGCGGTAAGAAGAACCGCAGAGCATGGGAACCGCTTCCATTGCAAGGCAACGCTGACGGAGTCCTTTCACGATATCTTCCTGCGAAAGGTCGCCCTCTTCGAAGAATTTTTCCATCAGCTCGTCGTTGGCGGAAGCCGCCTCTTCCACGAGCTTCGCTCTGTATTCGTCGGCAAGCGCCTTCATGTCGTCGGGAATGGGCTCTTTCCGGAAATCCTTTCCCAGATCGTCATAATAGATTTCCGCTTCCATTCTGATCAGGTCGATGATCCCGCGGAAGGTATCCTCCTTCCCGATGGGAAGCTCGATGGGAACGGGGTTCGCGCCGAGGCGCTCGCGGATCATTCTCTCCACACGGAAGAAATCCGCGCCGTTGATGTCCATTTTGTTGACGTAAGCGATACGGGGAACCCCGTAGGTATCCGCCTGCCGCCAAACGGTTTCGGACTGGGGCTCTACGCCGCCCTTGGCGCAGAAGGTCGCGACCGAACCGTCGAGCACGCGCAGGGAACGCTCCACTTCCACCGTGAAGTCCACGTGACCCGGCGTATCGATGATGTTAAAACGGTGTCCCTTCCATGCGCAGGTGGTCGCCGCGGAAGTAATCGTGATCCCGCGCTCCTGCTCCTGCACCATCCAGTCCATGGTCGCGGTGCCGTCGTGCGTTTCGCCGATCTTGTGCGTTTTTCCCGTATAGAACAGGATA
Organism: Bacillota bacterium; assembly: GCA_021768985.1. Taxonomy (GTDB): domain Bacteria; phylum Bacillota; class Clostridia; order Christensenellales; family Borkfalkiaceae; genus Gallimonas. The sequence goes on along the minus strand of JAETTR010000176.1, from coordinate 1,583 downwards.
CGCTCGGTCGTCGTCGTCTTGCCGGCGTCGATGTGCGCCATGATCCCGAAGTTTCTCGTATGTGCTAAATCGTATTCTCTTGCCATAGGTTATTCCGCTCAGAATCTGAAGTGCGCGAACGCCTTGTTCGCTTCCGCCATTCTGTGCGTATCCTCCTTCTTCTTCACCGAACCGCCCGTGTTGTTGTAGGCGTCCATGAGCTCTGCGGCGAGCTTTTTGCTCATCTCGCGCTCGCTGCGCTTTCTCGTGTTGATGACGAGCCAGCGGATCGCCAGCGTCTGACGGCGCTCGGGACGGATTTCGACGGGAACCTGATAGTTCGCACCGCCGACGCGTCTTGCTTTGACTTCGACCATAGGCGTAATATTCGAAAGCGCCTGTTTAAAGATCTCCATCGGTTCCATATTCAATTTTTCTCCCATGAAAGCGAACGCGTCGTAAACGATCTTCTGCGCAACGCTCTTTTCGCCGTCGAGCATGATCTGATTGATCAGCTTCGTCACGACCTTGCTGCCGTACATGGGATCGGGCAGAACGTCTCTCTTGGGAACTTTCCCTCTTCTGGGCATTGTAATATCCTCCTTTTAAAGTTGTTTGCGGCACTGCCGCCGAGAGCTTACCTTTCGGTAAGCCACCCTTCAGTACAGCTATCACCCAAAACGATCGAGTGAAACTTCTCTCCCGCACCCGCGGGAAATACTGCCTACTTTATCGGGGTAATATTCCGAAATAAGTAGGTGGGACTTTGTTTCACGAAATTCTATTTCGCAACGCGAATGAAAATCTGTGAATTACTTGGGGCGCTTCGCGCCGTACTTGCTGCGCGCCTGTTTGCGCTTTGCAACGCCTGCCGTATCGAGCGCGCCGCGTACGATGTGGTAGCGGACGCCGGGCAGATCCTTCACTCTTCCGCCGCGAATGAGCACGGAGCTGTGCTCCTGCAAGTTGTGACCCTCGCCGGGAATGTACACGGTACCTTCCTGCTTATTCGTCAAACGGACTCTGGCGATTTTCCGAAGCGCCGAGTTGGGCTTCTTGGGAGAAGTCGTCGTTACGGAAAGACAAACGCCGCGCTTTTGGGGGCATCTGTCGAGAATGGGGCTCTTCGATTTGAAAGCTTCCTGTTCTCTGCCTTTCTTAATGAGCTGGTTGATTGTAGGCATCTCGTTCCTCCTTGTTCTTATTTTCGGAATATTCTCAAAGCCGCAAGCGACTGAAAGAAGCGGATTCCGTCCGGAAAAACGGCGCACGCAAAATACGCCCGTTTTCGCGGACAAGGATTATTTTACCAAACCTTTTCCCCTTTGTCAAACGAATTGTGCGGATTTCAAAAATTTTTTTCACGAAAAAACACGCGGGAAAATTCGCGACCAAAGTATTGACAAATTTTCTCAAATGCATGATTATATGGTAAGAAATTTATGTTTTAAGGAGAATTCTCTATGAACAAACTGACCGTAAAAGACTTAAAGGACTTACAGGGCAAACGAGTCCTCGTCCGTTGCGACTTTAACGTGCCCATGAAAGACGGCGCGATTACCGACGAAAACCGCATCTTCGGCGCGCTTCCCACCATCAAATAC
>JAETTR010000175.1 GCA_021768985.1 Bacillota bacterium | reverse complement strand
GCGTTTTTAAGCGGTTTTTATAAAAAATTTGTCGGTTGTTTTGTATATCCGATCAGAAAATAGAATTCGTCAAACAAAACTTTTCGACAAAAACGTGAAATTATCTTGCCTGTATTAAAAAAATTTGTTATACTGAATGAAGTAAGGTAGGTAAGCGAAATGAGTACGGAAGAAAACGCCGCAAACGAGGAAGTGAAACGTTTTGCGGATACGAAGGACGGAGAAGAGTCTCTTTCCGATTGCGGGAAAGGGAAGCGCTTGCCGCGCGTGAACTTTCGTATTCTTCTGTTCTGCGCGTTGGGGATCGCGTTCGGAATTTTTCTTTATAGCAAAATCCGGTTCGGAGGGCTCGTTGTCTCCGACTTTCTTTTTATCTCCTTTTTTCTGTTGTTTACCGTACCCGCTTTTTCCAAAAAGCGCGCTTTGATCGCGTTGGGCTGTCTGATCGTTTTTGCCTGCGCGGGCGCGTTGAGTATGCATCTTTATACGCAGTCTTATCTCTCCGGCGCGGAAGCGGGAGAGTATCGGGTGACCGGCGTGGTGGAATCGCGGGCACGGGGAAAGAGTTCTTCGACGGTGGTTCTGACCGATCTCGCGTTCGATGGGCGGCGGGTAAGCGGTAAGTTGCAAGCGACGGTGGACGGAGATCAAGTGCAATTCGGCGACGTGCTTACGTTTACTGCAAACGTCAAACGGAACGGGCTTCCTGCCGGCACCGCCGATTATGTGTTTGAAAACGATATCCGTTACGCGGCGAACCGCGTGGACGCCGAAAGGACGGGCACGTCGGGAAATTTGCTGTTGCGACTGAAGGGAAATCTGTCCGACGCGTTGCACGCGCATCTCGGGCGGGACGAAGCCGATCTCGGATTCGCGCTTCTGACGGGCGACACGAAGAGCATGGACGGCGGTCTGAAAGAAGCGGTGCAAAAGGGCGGAATTGCGCATCTGTTCGCCGTATCCGGATTGCATATCGGCATTTTTTACGCGGCGGTGCTGTTGGCTTGTAAGCCGCTCGGCAGATACGCGTCGCTTCCCGCCTTGGGCGCTGCTCTGCTCTATTCCGCGTTCTGCGGATTCACCGTTTCATCGGTGCGCGCCGTGATCATGTGCGGAGCGCTCGGCGTCAACAAATTTTTCGGACGAAAAACGGATTTGTTGCAATCGCTCTCCTTTGCCGCCGTTCTTGTGTTGCTGTTCCTGCCCGCGCAGTGGCTGTCCGCGGGATTCCGTCTTTCCTTCGGCGCGGTGCTGGGATTGGCTCTCTTTTCGGGATCCTTTTCGCGCGGACTCAAACGGTTGCGCGTTCCCGCATTTCTTGCCGATTACCTTGCCGCGAGCGGAGCGGTCCAGTTGTTTACGATGCCCGTTCTGCTCGAGTGCTTCGGATATTTTCCCGTTTGGGGATTGTTGTTGAATTTCTTTCTGATTCCGTTGATGCCCGTGCTCTTTCCCTTGCTTCTCGTATGCGCTCTGCTCGCTATGGCGATCTCGCCCGCGGCGGGGTTCTTTCTGCGTTTTCCCGGCAGTATTCTGTCGCTGCTTTCCTTGCTCTTTTTCGCCGCCGATCTCTCTTTCGTGCTCACGGGCTTCGCGCTCGGCGCGGGCGGAGCCGTCTGGCTTGCGGGTTCGGCAGCGTTGTCCGAACGGTTTCGTCTGAAGCGCGCAGTCCGCGGTATCGCGGCGTGCGGGATCTGCCTTTTGTTCTGCGTTTGCGTGCTGATGGAGAACGCCGTGTTTACGGGCTGTAAAATCGAAACGGCGGGCGGCGGAAAGGAAGTCGCGTTGGTGCGGACGAGGCGTTCCGCGGTGTTGGTTCTGGGCGGGGCTTCTCTTGCTTCCTGCGAGGATTTTTTGGCATCCCGCTACGGCGGGAAGCTGGACGCCGTGGTGGTGCTCTCAGACGACGAGCTCGACGGGATCAACGTGGGCGCGTTTTTGCCGGCGAAAGCCGTCTACGCGCGGGACGAGATTCCGACGGGCTTGCAGAAAACGGAGATTTCGTTTGCCGAAAGCTTTTCGGTGGACGGGCTCGAATTCTGTTACGAGAGCCGCGAAAAGCTTTCTTTGACGGTTCAGGGTCGGGTCGTGGAGTTTGATTTTCACAATTCTCCCGCACTCGGCGCCGATTTGTTTGTGGAAACGGACGGCGCGGGGTTGAAATATTTTTTTAAAAATGGTATAATCAAAAAAATAGGGTAAAACTTCTCGCACAGGAGTCTTATGAAATTCACGGAGCTTGCGAAACAACTGAAAGAAGGTTTGAATTCCGTCTATCTGATCGAGGGCGAGGAGGCGTATTTCCGCGATCATGCGACGGAGTCGATCCGCGCGGCGTGCGGAATCACCCAGCCGACCTTTAACGACGTACGGTTCGACGGAGAATCGCTGAAAGGCGAGCTCGCGGGCTTCGTCGCCGACCTCTATACCGTTCCGTTCTTCGATGAAAAACGGCTCGTGCGCGCGTATGAGTTTTATCCGACCGAGCGGGACTGGGAGAAGTTTTTGAAGCCCTACGCGGAGGATCCCTGTCCTTCCACCGTGCTCGTAATCGTGAACGGGGGCAAGAAGCAGGGCGCCGCCGAGCTGAAACGCAAAAAGGGAATTACCGTCGTGGACTGTTCCCGCGAGAGCGAAGAAACGCTTGCGCGGTGGCTGTTCGGGGTGGCGAGAAAGAGCGGATTGAACGCCGAATCGGACGCCGCCGCTATGATGGTGCGCTATTGCGCCCGCGACGCGGCGCGCATGAAAAAGGAGATCGAAAAGCTGTCGGCGATTCTCGGCGAGGGCGGACGGGTGACGCGCGCCGTGGTGGAAGAGTACGTGGCGAAGGACGCGGAGTATAAAATTTACGAGCTGACGCAGGCGGCTTCCCGCCGCAACTTTGCGGAGTTTTCGGAGATTCTTTCGGACATGCTCGGCAAGGGCTGGGACGAAAACGCCGCGCTCGTCTCTCTCGTTTCGCACTACCGCGCGCTCTACGAGGCGAGCAGTTCGCGCGCGTCCGACGCGGAGCTTGCAAAGTCGCTCGGGGTCAAGCCGTACGCCGTACAGCGCAACCGCGAAACGGCGGCGCGGCTCGGACGGGAGAAGGTGAAGGAGACGTACCGCAGGCTGTACGAGCTTTCCTGCGGGGCGCGGAACGGACTTTATACCAAAGCGGGTGCGCTTTCGGCGGCGATCGCGGAGATCTTTTTCGGATAACCGATGCGCGCGGCTCGTTTGAAAGATTTATCGGATCGCGGAAAAACAAATTTCAACAAATATATGAAATCTTTTTGCTTTTTTTCGTAAAAAAAGATATAATAAAAGTAATCACCTATTTGCGCGGGTGCGCGGGAAAGTCAGAACGGCGGGAGCCGTTCTCGGACAAAGGAGCGTTTTATGCGGACGTGGTCGCAGGTCGGGAAGGGCATTTCCGATATTTTTGCGAATTTCCAGAACCACTGGGTCATCATCATAGAAGCGGTATTTCTGTTTCTGCTCATTTATTACGTAATGAAAACGCTGTACGAGAACAACGCGAAGAAGTTTATCGCGACCTATTGCGTGCTCGTGCTCGGCGTGGGAATTCCCGCGCTCTTCTCCACGCATTTTACCGTGAC
>JAETTR010000174.1 GCA_021768985.1 Bacillota bacterium | reverse complement strand
GAAAATTACGAAGCGATTTCCGAAACGGTTATTTTCGAAATCGGCAAGGGGAAAAACGTTTGGACGGTAACGCCGAGCGTGCAGAGCTGGATTTACGGCAATATGCCCGAGCTTAGGGGCGAAGCGCGTTACGGCAGTAGCAGTATTACGATTGCCATTACTTCTCCCGACGGCACGGTGTACGACGGACCGTTCTCGGCTGTTTCCGACGGCGACGCGCTCCGCAGAACGAAACCGGGCAATTATACGTTTATCGCGCGGGTCGAGGAGCACAACAATTACACCGCGCTCGTGCACGAAGGCAAGTTCCGCATTTCATCGCCCAACTCCAATCGCTGGGTATACGCGCCCCAAATCGAAAGCTGGACGGTGGGCGAAACGCCCAAAGCGCCCGTATTCGAAGCGGCGTACAACGATTCCGCCAAATATTATCGGTTTGAAACGAAAGACGGAATTGACCTCGGCAACCGCGCGCCCGAGGTTGCGGGCGAATACGTGCTTGTGGCGTGCGTTCCCGCGGCGGAAATCAACGGCAGCATGTGCGATCCGCTCGAAACCCGCGTACCGTTCCACGTGTATGAAAGACCGATTTTAACGAATGTCTGGACTGTTGCGCCCAACATTCAGGGGTGGAAAGAAGGGGAGCTTGCGGGCGACCCCATAGGCACGCCCGAGCAAGGCGAAGTGACCTTTGCTTATAAGACGGCGGCGGGCGATATGCTCGCGTCGAAGCCCACCGCGGCGGGCGAGTATATCTTAATCGCGACCGCAAAAGCGGCATATTATCACGACCTTGTGGCGGAAGTGCGCTTTACCGTAGCGCCCGCGCCCGTAAGCGTCAGTAAGACCGCGCAGGATTCCAACGGCAATCCCGTTTATCTCACGATCGACGGCGTGGCGGCGGGAACCTCCGCCGAGCTCGAAGAAATCGCGAACGCGGGCGAGGATGCGGGATTCTTTAAACGCACCAAAAACCTGCTTGCCGATCTCGGCTATGCGCTGGGCGCGATTTACGATATAACGATGAGCGACGCAAACGGCGCGGCGGTTCAGCCCGAAGGCACCGTTACGGTAACGGTTTCGCTTCCGCAGTGGCTACGCAATAAAAGCGGGTTGCAGGTCGCTTACGTGAACGACCGCGGCGAAGTCGAACTGATGGGCGGCACGGTATCGGGCGAAAATATCACGTTTACCACGACGCATTTCAGTACCTACTGCCTCGTTTGGTCGGACGGCGGCGGAAGCGCGGCAAAAACGGGTTGGGCGATTTTTCTGACGGTGCTCATAGAGTTCTGCGTCGTCGCGGCGCTTGCAACCTCTGCCGTGGCGTTCGTAATTGTCTATAAGCGGATCAGAGCCGCGGAATCGGAAACAGCGTGCAAGCCTGTTGCCGATCAGACGGCGGCGGAAGAATCCGCGGAAGCTTCGGACAACCGCAAACCGGATGATCACGGTTCCGAATAAAAGATAATGTACATTCAAGTATGCCGCCTTCGGGCGGCATTCTTTTTTAAGTGTCCTTAAAAACAATACAATTTATTGAAGAATATTCGTGAAAATTGAGTGAAATGCGGGGTAAACAGCGGTTTATGACGAAATTTGCTTGATAATTCGATAAAAAAGGTTTACAATATATACGGTGTAAAAGAAGCGAACCATAACACCGTGGAAGATTTATCTGAAATTTATTCGGTATATGCTTATGAAGAATATGCATAAGAGGAATGAAAGACGGACGAAAAAATACATAGGCGAAACGGCGGATGATACTTTGCCCGTTTCGATTCGATCAAACCGCCGCGCGGGAAAAGCGCGCAGGGCGGGCTTTTGCATACTCTTTTTTCTGTTTTTTGTCGCCGTTCTTGCGGGGCTCGGGTTCGTTCGCCCTCTAAATAGCGGAATTACGAGCGAAGCGCCCGACAGTACGATCGCCGACCGCATCAAGGCGGAAGCGGACGCGGCGACCATGCTCGCCGACTTTAACGCGGCGGTGAACGCAAGCACGACGGCAAACCCGCAACCTTTTACGCTCGAAGAGGATTGGAACACGACGAGCTATCTGAACGTGCCCGCGGGAAAATCTTTGATTCTCGATTTGAACGGGCATACGATCAACCGCGGATTATCTACGCCTACGACGAACGGATTCGTCTTTTACGTGGGCGGAACGCTTGAAATCAACGATTCGTCGGGAAATAACTCGGGTACGATCACGGGCGGGTACGATAACGAACAGAGTGCGGCGGGCGGGATTTATCTTCGTGCGAACGGCACGCTTATATTAAACGGCGGAACGATCAGCGGCAACAGAGCGAACGGTACGTACGCGGCGGGTGCGGTTTATATGGTCGGAACGCGATCTCCTGCCGGCGTAACGTTCCGTATGACGGGCGGCGCAATTAAAAATAATACCGCAACGGGCACGCACAGCGTGGGCGGAATTTTCCACGATGACAACGGCGGCTTGTTCCAGATGACGGGCGGCGAGATTTCGGGCAATAAGGGCGACTACTACGGCGGTCTTCAGGTTTGGGATGTGGGACAGCGGTCTGAATTCGGCGGATCCGCAAGAATCGTGAACAACACGGGCGGCTCCGAAACCGTGAACGTTGCTTTTTATTACAGTAGTACCGTCGGCGTTTGCGCTCCGTTCACTTCGGATGCGGAAATCGGGATCACCCGTACGGTTGCGGGACCGTTTACAGAAGGTTATTCGGAGCACAACGGCGATTACGACTATCAGAACGTGAAGGGATTCGTAGCCGATCCCTCGAATAAATTCTGGATGCCTTCGGACGATTCCGACGAATCGAGAGAGGAGGCTTGGCTCTATTGCATGAATCAAGGTCCTAACTGGGATCTGGTTTGTTCGCGCAGCGTTTCTTTAAAAACGCAACAAAAATATACTATGCTCGACGATTGGACGGCGGTAAGCGATACGTTCGGTATTTCGGGTTCTTACAGCTTTTCGGGCGGACTTTACGTGCCTGCAAATGCGAATATCGTACTCGATTTGAACGGATATACGCTCGACCGCGCCCGCACGGCGGCGAAGAAGTACGGCAGCGTAATCGGAATCAACGCAGGTTCCACGCTCACGGTAGAGGATTCCTCGGGCGACAACAGCGGTTTGATTACGGGCGGCTATGACTATACCGATCAGCAAAACGGTCACGACGGAAACTCTTACGAACCCGCCGGCGGGATTCAGGTATATTCGGGCGCAAATTTGAATTTGAAGGGCGGTACGATCGCGAATAACCGCGCGTCCGGAAGATGGGCGACGGGCGGCGTTATGTTGCGCACGGGAAATGTGTTTAACATGGCAGGCGGCGTAATCCGCGATAACGTCGCATCGGGTACGGGCGTTTTGACCAACGGCGGCGGTTGCGGCGCTTTGTTTGTAGACGATACCTCGATATTTAACTTTACGGGCGGCGCCATTACGGGAAATTCGGCGGATACGTTCGGCGGTATCGTCATTTGGTCGAGAGCGACTTTTACTTTGGGCGGCGGCGCACAGTTGTACGGGAATTCCGCGAACGGGATTCCGCACAATTCCTACTTTTACGTTCAGCCTTATCTTACGCATATCACGGACGATATCACAGATGAGTTCC